>CAMMMH010000014.1 GCA_946497955.1 uncultured Mycoplasmatota bacterium
TTTACGGCGTGGACTACTAGGGTATCTAATCCTATTTGCTCCCCACGCTTTCGTGTCTCAGCGTCAGTAATGGCCCAGCAAGCCGCCTTCGCCACTGGTGTTCCTTCTAATATCTACGCATTCCACCGCTACACTAGAAATTCCACTTGCCTCTACCATACTCAAGTAACTCAGTTTCTATGGCGAACCGGAGTTAAGCTCCAGGCTTGGACCATAGACTTAAGAAACCGCCTACACACGCTTTACACCCAATAAATCCGGATAACGCTCGCTCCCTACGTATTACCGCGGCTGCTGGCACGTAGTTAGCCGGAGCTTTCTTGAAAGGTACCGTCAGGCCTAAGTCATTTCCTACTTAGGTTGTTCGTTCCTAACAACAGAAGTTTACAATCCAAAGGACCGTCATCCTTCACGCGGCATTGCTCGTTCAGAGTTTCCTCCATTGACGAATATTCCTAACTGCTGTCTCCCGTAGGAGTCTGGGCCGTGTCTCAGTCCCAGTGTGGCCGATCACCCTCTCAGGTCGGCTACGCATCGTTGCCTTGGTAAGCCATTACCTCACCAACAAGCTAATACGGCGCAGGCTCATCTTCAAGCGAAGCTTTAAAGGCTCCTTTTAATATATAAGGACGTATCCAAATATATATCATCCGGCATTAGCAATCATTTCTAACTGTTATTCCAGACTCGAAGGTAGATAACCCACGTGTTACTCACCCTTTCGCCACTAAGTGGGAATCCAAGTCCGAATCAGTGCAAGCACTTCATCTTCATTGGGCCACTTCGTTCGACTTGCATGTCTTAGGCATGCCGCCAGCGTTCATCCTGAGCCAGGATCAAACTCTCAATAAAAATATTTAAAAGTTTAATTATTATAATTTAATCCCGACAACTCAAATATGACGTTTTGCTTAGTTTTCAAAGAACATTTTTGCTTTTTCTCAAGCTGCGTTTTTAATATACCAAATTCTTTTTGATTTGTCAACACTTTTTTAATTTTTTTATCGACTTTTTTCTTCGGTATATTTGACACTGACAATTAATGTCAACGCTCCTCCACTATATCAATTTAAAACATTTTTGTCAACTACTTTTTTAACTTTTTTCAAGTTTTTTTGTTGTCAATCAGCTCTAAATTTCAGTGACGTTTTCTAATATATCAGAGCTACTTCTAACTGTCAACACTTTTTTTAACTTTTTTTCAATTTTTTTTATTAACAATTAGCTCTGAATTTCAGTGACGTTTTCTAATATATCAGAGCCACTTCTAACTGTCAACATTTTTTTTATTTTTTTTGTTATTTTCTAAATATAGGTAATATTTGACCCAGTTTTCAATGTCTTGATTGTTAAAATAATTGCTTTTTGTTCTTATCTCATCTATTAAATCATTTAACTGTTTTTTTATAATATAATCTATTTCTTTAGGATAACTAAATTTCTTTTTATGATAATTATATTCGTTTTTATCTACAACTTTAAATGCGCCACTAGAAAAGACTTTTACATCTAAATCATAGTCAATATATTTTATAGTATTTTCTTCTATTATTATGGGGCTTGCCATATTACAATAATAACATATGCCTCTTCCTTTATATTGACCAATGATATTGTACCACTTATGTAAGAAGAAAAATAATATAGCAGGTTCCTTTGTCTTCCATGTATGGCCATCTTTTTCCGTTACTGTGGTGCAATTATTAGCAAAGACTAAAACTCCTTTTTTAAAATCGTAATTTAGGAGAGTTGCTTCGTCCCAGGCTTTATAGATTTGGCCATTATGTTTATAACTGTGGATTTGATATTTATGACCTATTTTTAATTTTTCCACATTTTACCATCTCCTAACTAAAAGAAAGCAAGTTTATTTTACTTACTCCTTTCCAAAATATCTGATTGCCCAGCATCCAATTAAAAAAATAATAATAGCAGTTATTACCCAAAAAGCTGGTTCACTTGTATATTTGCTTAAAAAATCGTTAGTTTTATCTCCCAAGTCATTTAGAAAATCTTTTAAATTAAACAACAATAACATTATTTATCATCTTCCCTATCTACTTCTTTTACTACTTTGGCAGTTTTAGTTCTTTTATTCTTGCCCTCTTTTCTATCAGTACTTATTTCAACACTAATATTACTACTCTTCCTTAAAATAAAACTATTAATTATATCTAAGACTGCATATATTATCATAAAAAGGCCAATAATTTGGGTTACTACCACGGCACTTGTAAATGGATTAAATAATATTACGACTCCACAAACTAAACATACTATTGCCATAATTAAGGATGGTAAGAAATATTTGTTATCTAAATTCTTCAATCCAAGAGCTTGTTGTACTTTAAAAGAACTACTTATAATAACAGCAATACCAACAACAATTGGAATAATACTACCAATAAACTCAGGTACTGTTACTAAAAATATTCCTGCTACTATACTTACTATACCATATACTATATTTAACTGTACAAAAATGTCTTTGGAACTGTTTCTTAAAAAGTTTATTATAGCAATGACTCCTAAAGCGATTAGAACTCCTCCTACTAAATAGGAAATTCCTACCAGTGTTTCACTAGATTTTAAGAATAGTAAAAGACCTAATAGTAACAAAAATATTGAACTTAATAATGATGGCCAAATTACTTTTTTAATCTCTACTTTCATCTTTAACCTCCTCTTTGTTACATTGTACCACACTTTTAGTATCTTGACTAGGTTCGTTTTTAGCATCAGATTTTAAATCGTCCATATAGTAAACTGTACTAATGTTTTCTGTTTTAGTTAGTCTTTCATATATTAGAGGTTTCTTACGGCCAAAAAATTTTAAGAATATTTCAAAATAAGTATAGATTAAAAAGAGAATATAAAATAACATTACAAGACCATTAATATGATTATTATAATTTATTACTATAGGAGGGCCAAAGACAATTAAGAAGTAAAGAATAATTTGTCTTAGAAAGATAGATAAATGTTTATATTTATTTTTACTATCTAACTTTATTTTTACAAGATATTTACCAAAGGTATAGCAAGTTATGGTAGGTAATATTATATAGTAGATTACGACGGAGATAACTAAAGGTATTATAAAGTCATGAAAATTAGTAATGACTAGGACTATAAACATTAAGGTAGCAAAGACAAAGAGGTCTATTAGAAAAGCAAGAGAGCGTCTATAGATAGAGACAACTTTACCTCTTTTATAAGATATTTTATCTATTTCATCTCTATTAGGTAAAAATATTGTAATAATTGGGGTAATTAAGTAACCTATAAAACCTCCTAAGGTGTTAACCATTAAATCATCAACATCAAAAAGACGGTATGCTTTAGGATAAAGACCATATAATCCCGTTAATTGGGTTAGTTCGAAAAAGAGGCTTAAAAGAAAAGTATAAATTATAGTAGTATACCACTTTTTCTTGAAATAATATCTTAAATAAATACCAAATGGTATGGTAATAGCAATATTAAAGAGGGTTGTATAGACAATTGGTGATTTAAGAAAAGCAAGAACACTACTAGCAGATTTAAAAGCATCTATAAAGTCTCCTAGGAAAGCAAAAGGAATAAGTTGAGGGACTTTTGTAGGCATGGCTAAGACTTGTTCTTTACTAGGTAAGGGCAATATTACTAAAAAATAGGCTGTTAATAAGTAAAGGATAAAGGTATAGACAATACTACTTCTTATTAAAGGTACTGAACCATATTTATGATACTCTATTAAAAGATAAGGTAATGTTATTAAGAAAGCTAGTAAGGGAAAGATAAGAAAAGCAGTTTTTATTGATTCCAAATATACTTCCATAAATACTCCTAGAATAGTTCTAATACTTCATCTAGAGAAACTTTACCGTTAAAGTAGTCTGTTAGTTTTTCTAAAAACTCTGATGTTTGATTATTCTTTTCTAATAGTTTTGTTAAAGAGTTAATAGCAATACTTCCTTCGACAGTATAATGTTTTTTATAAACATCTGCTTCTTCTTTATTAGTATATAAAAGGACTCCATAACTATAATTACGACTAGTTTTACTATTACAAGTTAATAAAATATTCCCTAAAGCTCCATAACATGTTGCTGTTTTACTATCTCCTCCTAGTTTAGTTACTAAGTCTTTAGCAAAATTATAAACTTTAGTTAAATAATAAGCATTAGTAGAGTCTCCTCTATATTTACTACTGATACTTCCCATAAGTATTGCTAAAACATTTTTAATGACACCATATAACTCTAGTCCAATATAATCATCTATTACTTCTATTTCGACATTAGTATCTTTAAATAACTCTAACATTAACTCTTTAGTTTTTTCATCTTTTGTGCCAAGTGTTAAGCCGGCTTTACTATTAACGATAAGTTCTTTGGCAAATGTAGGTCCTGCTAGATAAGAAACATGACCCTTTAAATTTAATTCATCATAGATTTCTGTCATTAAGAAGTCAGTATTCTTTTCAAGACCTTTAGATACTAATATTACTCTACTATTATCTGTTAAATAATCTTTTATTCTAGTTAATACTTCTCTTACATGATTACATGGAATAGCCACTATGATTAAATCAGAGTTATTTAAGGCTTTTTCTAAATCCATTGTCACATCTAAATCACTTGCAAGTTCTATTCCTGTTAGAACCCTATCATAAGTATTATTATTAGTTATTTCTAGATATTCTTCTTCAAAAGCAGTCCAGAAAATAATATCGGCATTACTTCTTTCATGTAATAAATTACCAAGAGCAAGTCCAAAAGCTCCTGTTCCTAAAATTGTTACTTGCATATTATCACCTTCATATTAATGATACTAATAACTTAACTTTTTGACAAGAAAAATAATATTACTTATTTGTAAGATTATCAGTATTATTAGTCCTCCTCTATTATTTCAACTTGAATGCCATCTGGGTCTGTAATGAAAAAATATGGTTTACCTAGACTACCAATTTTAATATCTATTTCTTGACAAATATTATTTTTAAGAACAAACTCTTTACCTTCTTCAATATTTTTCACACCTAAAGCAAAGTGCTTTGTACCAACTATTGGTAAATCTGTTGAAACATTTTCAGCTGTTTTAGGTAGTTTACCAAACTCCTTATAACAAAATATTTCTAATACTACATCATTTAATTTAAGCATATCTATTTTATACTATTATCATCGGCTTTCCATGATTTAAATTTTTTAAAACCGAATTTTTGATAAAACTCAATACTTCTAATATTATCTCTAACACTAATTGCAATATGATTTACTTTGAACATTTTATCTCCTCCTCTTTTTGATTTATTTAATTTCTGTTCCTCCAAAAATAGAAATACCATTAATTGTTAAAGTATTACTTTTCTTTTTATCGGAGGAAAGTGTTTTATTCTCATTGCCTCCAAATAGAGCGAATGAGTTAAGTTTTACATTTAAGTTATCATTTACAAAGATACTAGTACCGCCAAAGATAGAATAAGCATTAATTGTTATATCCCCTTTTGACTCTAAATTTCTTAAATCTAGGTCTACTCCTCCAAAAATACTATAAACATTAGCACCTTTAAAACTAGAGTCAGTTACTCTTTCTTCTAAGCCACTAAAGATACCATAATAGTTTTTTAAGTTATCATCTTTTCTTTTAAATACTTTTTTTACTTTTAAGCTCTCTATAATTATAAATATACCAATAATTATTAAAATTAAAGGGAAGAAGGCATTACTAAATTCTCCTCTTATAATATTTAGTTCATCTAATAGAAACCAAATTCCTAAATATAAAACAATAGTGTTTGCAAGAGTAAACTTTCTACCTTTTATAATATAGTATAGAGATGCTGCTATTAGTATTAAGGGAAAAATATAAGAAAAATTAATACTAAATTCGGGAGCAATTATTGATATTAAAAACAATGCTCCAATTAAAATAAATATTAAACCTATAACCATAATTACAACTCCTTGCCTTAATTATATAGAATTTAAATTTTATTATCAACTATTATGTATGATTTGTAAGTATTAGTAAATAATATTATTAGTCATATAACCAGTAGTCGTATAGCCAAGCAGTTGTTAAAATTAATTTGAGGGCGATAAAATGAATAAAGATGGTATTGAGGTTAAAATTGGCGATAGTGCTTTTTACTTTAAACTTGGTAATTTACTCGATAAGAAGAAAATAAGTAAAAATAAACTTAGCCAAGATACAGAGACAGATTATAAAGTTGTTACCAGATATATTAATGGTGATTTAACAAGATTAGATATCAATATCTTAGAGCGACTTTGTAATTATTTAGACTGTGATATCTCTGATATTGTCGAACTTAAAAAGAATGTTTTTAAGTAAAAAAAGTTTAAGATTTAACTCTTAAGCTTTTTTCTTGGAATAAAATGCTCTATTCCTTTATATTTATCACGATGTTTAATATAGAAATAACCTAGAATAGAAAAGAATAAGGCTCCTATAAAGTTAACTATTAAATCTTCCATAGTATCTATTAGACCTATATCTAGGTAACCATCATGAATAGTTATAGTATCATTACCATAGTAAATAGTAGTTTTATTTATATCTTTAATTATCTCAGGGTCAAAAGCATTAGAGTTTTTTAAGTTAACTGAAGATATTTTATTTATAATAGTGTCTTTTTGCATATCAGTACTTAAAAGGGAATCAGCAGTGTATTCGAAGAACTCCCATATTACTCCAACAGTCATGGAAAAACAAAAGGCAACTAAAGCGACAAAGATAGGACTTAACGCAATATGAACTTTATCAGTTCTATTTAAAATATCGATTAGGGAAAAACCTATCGCTGCTGCTAGGAAACCATTAAGGGTATGAAGTATCATATCCCAGTTGGGAATAATATTATAGAAGTTTTGGATTTCTCCTAATATTTCTGCAGAGAAAATGAATAAAAGTATTATTATTTCTAAAACATTAGGAATAGTTACTTGAAACTTATCTTCTATAAAGAATGGGATTACAAATAAAACTAAAGTTAAAAGGCATAAGAAAACGTTATGATAATTACCAATAAATATTTCTCTTATTAGACAAAGGATAACTAAAAATCTTAAAACTGTATAAAAAATAGCGACTTTTTTATTTTCTTCTTCTTTATAATATTCTACTAGTCTCTTTTTAAATTCTTTCGCTTTTTTAAACATAATATCACCTTTATATAATTATAGAAGATATTTAAATTTGTGTAAAGATATGATACAATATGTGAAAAGAAAGGAGATGGGACTTATGAAGTTACCAATTGTAGCGATTGTAGGTAGGCCTAATGTTGGAAAAAGTACTTTATTTAATAAGATAGCTGGGTCTCGTATTGCTATTATAGAAGATGTTCCAGGGGTTACTCGTGATAGACTATATGAAGAAGTAAGTTATATGAATAAGCCTTTTTACTTAGTTGATACGGGAGGAATTGACCTTGCTAATGAAAAATTTAATGATGAGATAAAGATGCAAGCAGAGATTGCTATTAATGAAGCGGACGAAGTTATCTTTGTTGTAGATGCAAAAGAAGGTATTACTAGTAATGATTTAGTTGTTAGGGATATTTTAAGACGTAGTAATAAAAAAATAGTTGTAGCGATTAATAAAATGGATAATAAAGATAGTTATGATAATATATATGACTTTTATGAACTTGGTTTTGATAATTATATTCCTATAAGTGCTATTCATAATACGGGTTATATTGAACTTATGGATGAAGTAACAATGGATTTTAAAACTAAAGAAGAAACTGACGAAGATACACGTTTAAAAATTGCTATCATCGGAAGACCTAATGTAGGTAAGAGTTCTTTAACTAATGCTATTTTAAATGAAGAAAGAGTCGTTGTTAGTGATGTGGCGGGAACAACAAGAGACTCTATTAATACGGTTTTTAAATATCATGATGAAGAGTTTGTTTTAATTGATACAGCAGGAATGAGAAAAAAAGGTAAAGTTTATGAAAGTGTTGAGAAGTATAGTTTATTTAGGTCAATGAATTCTATTGATAAAAGTGACATATGTCTTTTAGTAATTGATGCAGAAGATGGTATTAAAGAACATGACAAACATATTGCAGGTTATGCAATAGAACGTGGTAAAGGTTTAATTATCGTTGTTAATAAATGGGATGCAGTTAATGATGCTAACATATCTGAGTTTAAAAAACTTGTTAGAAGTGAATTTCAATTTGCAACTTATGCTCCTGTTGTGTTCTTATCAGCTTTGACTAAAAAGAGAATTCATACTTTAATGCCAGAAGTATTAAAGGTTAAAGAAAATATTAAGCGAGAGATTAAGACTAGTGTTTTAAATGAAGTTATTGAAGATGCTTATAGTTTAAACCCTGCTCCTAGTTATAAAGGGAAAAGACTTAAGATTTATTTTGTTAGTCAAACAGGAATTAAGCCTCCTAAGTTTACTTTTAGAGTTAATAGTAAAGGTTTAGTACATTTTTCATATGAAAGATATTTAGAAAATAAATTAAGAGAGAATTTTGAACTAGAAGGTACTCCTATTGTCCTTCAGTTTAAAAATAGAAATGGAGAGTAATTATGTTATTTAAAAGAGTTGACCCTAAGACTGAGTTAGAAGGAATTGATAGAGCGGTAGAAATTTTAAACGATAGATTTCAAAAGAAACTAATTAGTCTAGAAGAATTTAATAAGAAGTCACTTGAGTTTGGGAAAAGAAAAGCTAAGTGTCTTAAAAAGTTAGAAAAAGGTAACAAAAAATATTAAACCTCATACTATAGAAGTAGGAGGTTTTCTATGTTTGGAGATAGTTTTTTTAAGAAAGTTGAACAAAAGACTAATGTTAATAAAGATACCATTTTATCTTTAGCAGACAAATTACAGAAAGGTAATATGAAAGATGAGAAAGTACTTTCAGAAGTAGTTGATGAGATTGCTAATATGACTGGGAAAAGTGTAAGTAGTGAGAAGAAAGAAAAAATAATAAAAACGATTATGAAAGATGAAGTTCCTGATAATGTTGATAAAATGTTTTAAATTTTTTTAAAAAAGTATGAATTTTGTAAATTGACCCTATTTTTGGAGGTCAATTTTTAATTTTCCCTTAGGGAATTTACTAAATTCAGGGCATATTTTTCTCGAATTTACAAAATTCACTTTTTGCATTCATTTTCTTTATATGTTAGAGTTGTAGACATCTACGTAGAAATATTAATATTTGATTGGAGGAATTATATATGAATGATGAAATAATAAAGTTTAAAAAGGGGAAAACTTTAATAATGATTGCAGAGGGTGACCCTTTAGAAAAGTCAGGAAAAGCTAGTAAAGAAACCAATAGAAGTGACTATACTGAACCTAGTGATGATAAAGTTAAGGAAGCATTAGATAGCTTAAAAGCAGATGGTATAGAAGATCTTTATCTATATTGTAGAAAAACTACTACCAATAATTGTAATGAGCCAAAATTAGATAAAGCTTCTTATACGGAAGGACTTGATAGAGGTATTGATATTGGTCTTGATTTAGGTGCTAAAGAAAAAAGAGTATCTATTGCCAAGTCTATGATTGAAGATGATGTATCACTTAACAAAGTTGTTAAATATACGGGTTTAACTTTAGAAGAAATAGATGATTTAGTTTCACTTTAATAGAGGCTTCTAATGAAAATTTTCAAAAGAAAACTTAATAAATCTGAATATTTAAGTATTGAAGAAATAAAATCGCAATATTATGAGAAAGGCTATGATGATGGAATAAGTGATGGAGACTATGATGCTAGAATAGATATTGCTAAGTCACTTCTTAAGACTAAGCTTGCAAAAAATGAGATAATTAAAATTACAGGTATTAGTCCCCAGGTATTAAAAGACTTAAATTCGTAAGACAACTTTTAATTAAAGCTTTTATAGTCTTTATAATATACTTTTTATTAACATCATCTAGTTTATAAATAGCGATTAAGATATTAGGAAGTTTAACTATAAAGTTCTTAGATATTTCATCTAGAGTTGTTAAGTTAGTTGATTTTAGCACTGTAAAAAGAGAGTCTATAAAGATTTCTCTTTCTTTTTTGGAAAGACTACTAATGAAGTCATTTATAACTTTGTTAGTGTAGGCAGTACCATCTGATAAGTCCTTTAAGATTATGAAGTTGTTATCTTTAACTAACCAAGAGAAAGGGGCATGTTCTAATATGCCTTTTTCACTACTCTTTATTATCTTATAATGTTCGTTAGTGTATAAAAGCATGCCTATAATAGATGATGATGGTACTACTTTCTCAATTTTTTCTTTAACACTTTGATAATTAGAAGTAGTTAAAAATTCTTTCAAGAATCCAGGTCCATCATGAGAATATATCTTAATTACTCTTTTAGATAGTTCTTTATTTAAATTACATCCTGCATAAACTGCTAAGTTACCTCCTTTAGAGTGCCCTCCTATATAGAACTTTCTTGGTATTAGTTTAGTTATCTTCTCTACATAGTTTAGGGCTTCTTTTTGAGCTGGTACTGGTAACATAAAAGCCATATTAAAATCTTCTTTCCAACCCGTAAGAGTAGAATCTGTTCCTCTAAAAGAAATATACATAGTATTATCAGGAAGTAAGAAAGTTATAGCAGAGAACTGTTTTTCTATTAAATCATTAGTATCTTCTACATAGAAGCATAGTTCTATATCTTTATAACGATTACTTGCTATAACTCTTTTAATAAATTCTTTATTCTTTTTAGTTTTAGCAGACTTAAGGACACTTAAATCTTTTAACTTGGTTTTAGTATTTGGAAAATGTAAGTAAGATAAATATGCTAAGATGAGACTATCTATAATATTAAAAGCTTTTTCAGTAAAAAACTTTTGATTTTTTTCTAAATAGTTTAAAAAATTAGCCAAAATTACTCCTTTCTTTCATAAAAACAAATTTTATGAATAAATATTTATTAGAATAAGAGAAGAAAGAAGGCTGTGATGTTTATGGAAAAAACAGAAATTATTAAAAATATTGCTTTAAGAAGTGGTGGTGATATTTATTTAGGTGTTGTTGGAGCGGTTAGAACTGGTAAGAGTACTTTTATTAAGAGAATGGTGGAAACTTTAGTAGTTCCTTATATTGAAGATGAATATGAAAAGAAAAGAACACTAGATGAGATTCCTCAAAGTGCTCAGGGTAAGACTATTATGACAACAGAGCCTAAATTCATTCCTAATCAAGCTGCTAAAGTTAATATTGATGATTTTAGTTGTAATATTAGATTAGTTGATTGTGTTGGTTATGTTATTCCTAATGCTAAGGGGGCAAGTGATGATAATGGTCCAAGGATGGTTAAGACTCCTTGGTATGATGAAGAGATTCCTTTTGTAGAGGCTGCTGAAGTTGGTACTGAAAAGGTTATTAAGGATCACTCTACTATTGGTATTGTTGTTACTACTGATGGTTCTATTGGTGAGTTTAATAGAAGTGATTATTTAGAAGCTGAGGAGAGAGTTATTGAAGAATTAAAAGCGATTGGTAAACCTTTTATTGTAGTGCTTAATACAACTCATCCTACTCTACCTGAAACTGAAAGACTTGCTGAATCTATTAAAGAAGCACATAATGTTCCTGTTTTACCTATTAATGTAGAGGCTATGAACGAAAGAGAAATGATTAGTATTTTAAGAGAGGCTTTATATGAGTTCCCTGTCTTAGAAGTTAAAGTTAATATGCCTGAGTGGATTGCCATATTAAATGCTAATAATCCTATTAAACGTAAATATATTGATGTTATAAAAGAAAGTGTTATGGAAGTTGATAAGTTAAGAGATATTGAAAAGATTACTGACCACTTTAGAAGTAATGATGTGATAGAGAAAGCTTATTTATCTGATGTAGATCCTTCTACTGGTATTGTTACTATTAATTTAGAGGCTCCTAGTTCACTATATAGTGATGTCTTAAGAAATATTATTAAGATAGATGTTACTAGTAAAGCGGGATTATTATCGCTATTCCAAGACTATGAAGAAGCGAAGAGTGAATATGACCAGATTAAATATGCTTTAAAAATGGTTAAACAGACTGGTTATGGTGTTGCTACTCCAACGCTTTCTGATATGAAATTAGATACACCTGAGATTATTAAACAAGGACCCAGATATGGAATTAAACTTAAGGCCGTGGCAAGTTCGATACATATGATAAGGGTCGATGTTAATTCTACTTTTGAACCTATTATTGGTAGTGAAGTTCAAAGTAAAGAGTTAATTGATTACTTAATGAGAGATTATGAAAATAATCCTAGTGAGATATGGAAGAGTGAAATATTTGGTAGAAGTTTAGATAATATTGTTCAAGAAGGAATACAAGCGAAAATTAATTCTATGCCAGATAATATTAGATATAAATTACAACAAACTTTAACTAAGGTTGTTAATAAAGGTTCTAACAACATGATTGCTATAGTTCTCTAACTGAGAACTTTTTTTGTGTCTATAATAATATTAGAGTGTTCTATTAGATGTAAATAATCTTTTAGACTTAGAGTATCCACATCTATTTTACTTTTAAACTCTGGAAAGTCTGTTTCATCTATTAGTTTTAGATATACTTTTACTTTATCTTTAATAACTACTCTTAAATCTACTTCTTCTGAGAAATCAAAGGTGTCTATTTTCTCTACTTTTAAAATAGTTCCTACAATATTATGATGATAAACATCTACTTCGTAAAATCCTGGTTCTAATAGATGATATTTATGATTGTAATTTAGAAAGATATGTTTAATTTTAGATATTATTTCTTCTTCTGTTAGACTCTTTAAATCAACTGGCAATATTAAATAATATAAGGTATCAGATTTTATTATTAACTTCATGAAACTTCACCTATTATAGAGTATGAAAAAAGACTTAAATCGTGTCGACGCTTAAGTCTTCTATTGTTTTCATTACTTTATCTTTTCCTTCTTTAGTAACACTTGAGAAAATTACTAAGTCATCTCCTACTACTAGATCAAGGGTATCAGTAATCTGTTTTTTACATTTATCTTTTTTACTTGCTCCTATTTTATCGGCTTTAGTCGCTACTATAGTTACAGGAAGATTATAGTATTTTAAGAAGTTATACATCAAGACATCATCTTCAGTTGGTTTATGACGAAAATCTACAATCATAAAGACTCTTTTTAACTGCTTTCTAGTCTCTAAATATTCTTCTATCATTTTACCAAATTTTTCTCTTCTTTTTTTACTTACTTCGGCATAACCATAACCTGGTACATCTATTAGATAGAACTCTTTATTTACTTCATAGAAGTTAAGGGTTTGGGTTTTTCCAGGATGAGATGAAGTTCTAGCAAGGTTTTTTCTTCCTAAAAGTGTATTGATAAAACTACTTTTACCAACATTACTACGTCCTACTAAAAGGAATTCGCTTTTCATATCTTCAGGATATTGACTACGACGGGTAGCCATAATCTTAAGTTCGGCACTAGTTATTTTCATGTTTACTCATCTCTTTCTTTATATAGTTTTCTGTTGCATAATCAATATCAGAGATTAAGGCTTCGGCTTCATCAATTGATGATAGTCTTGCTCCACTTGCCATAGCATGACCTCCACCATTATATTTTTCGGCGATTTTATTAATCTCTGGTCCTCTACTTCTAATATTGACACGAACATTATTGTTTTTAACATCTTCGGTTACAATAATCCAAACTAAGACTTCATCTATAAAGTTAAAGTTATTAATCATATTACCTGCTGAGGCACTATCAGCTTTAAACTTAGTAATAATATCATTAGTTAAGATGATATAGGCAACACCATTTTCTGTTACTTTCATATTTAAAGAGATATATCCTTCTAATCTTACTTCTTTTAAAGGTCTTAAATATAGGTTTGTATAAATATCTGATAGTTTAAGGGGATATTTAGATAAATATGTACTTACAAGATTAAAAGTTTTAGAGGTAGAACTATCAAATAGGAATCTATTTGAGTCTGATACTAGTCCATAGTATAAAAGTTTTGCTATCTCACTATTACATTTTAACTTAGTCTTAAGTAATAGTTCCATCAATATTTCAGATGTACTGCTAGCACTATCATCTATGTATTCTAGGCCACCAAAGTCTTCTATAAAAGGATGATGGTCTATTTTAATAGTCATACTTGCTTTACTATAATCTTTATAATCTATTCTTTTTTTATCTGGGGTATCTAAAACTATTAGAAGAAAGTTATCAAAGTCTTCTAACTTATCTAATTTTCCCATATAGGAAAACTTTGAAGAACCATTACCTACAGCATAAACATTCTTATTAGGAAATGTTAATTTAATAGATTCTTTTAAGGCAAGCTGACTCGCTAGGGCATCAGGATCTACTCCTATATGTCTTGCAATTACAATTGTATTATATTTTTTTATCTCTTTATATATTTTTTTAAACATAACTTCATCCAATCTAACTAATTAATTTAAGGGTATCTAGAGCGATCATAAGCTCCTCATCTGTTGGAACTACATAAACAGGGATAGTAGAGTCATCACTACTAATCTTTTTAAATTCTCCCATTACTTTATTAGCTTCACTATCTAGTTTTACACCAAGGCATGCTAAGTTCTCACAAACTTTCTTTCTAAATGGTTCACTATTTTCACCAAGTCCTGCAGTAAAGCAGATAACATCGGCTCCTCCTAGTAGGACATAATACTCTGCGATATAGTTTGTAACTGTTCTTGTGTATTTAAGGAAAGCACGTCTTGCCTTAGCTTTCTTTTCTTCATCATCACTATCCATAGCACTTACTATATCTCTCATATCACTACTTATTTCACTAAGTCCAAGTAATCCTGATTTTTTATTTAAATCATCTATTACTTCCTTAGCATTTAATCCTTCTTGTTCCATAACATAGGTAATAATAGAAGGGTCAACATCACCACTTCTTGTTCCCATCATTATACCTGCTAAAGGAGTGAAGCCCATTGAAGTATCAACACATTTACCATCTTTAATAGCAGTAATAGAACCGCCATTACCAACATGACAACTAATTATTCTTAAATCATCTCTACCAAGTTTTTCACTGATGGTTTTAGCGATATATCTATGACTTGTTCCATGAAAACCATATTTTCTAACACCATGAGCTTTATACCAGAAATAAGGTACTGGGTAAAGGTATGCTTCCTCATCCATAGTTTGATGAAAAGCAGTATCAAATACTCCTACCATAGGAACATCTGGTAATACTTCCTTAAAAGCTTGTATCCCTAAGACATTAGCAGGATTATGTAAAGGAGCGAAGTCTTTAAAAGCGATTAGGTCATTAACTACCTCATCTGTTATTAAGCATGACTCTTTATACTTATCTTTACCATGAACTAAACGATGTCCTACTCCATCTATTTCATCTAATGATTTAATAATATTAAGACTAACTAGTTTATCTAATAAAATCTTAACAGCCTCTGTATGAGTTGCAAGTTCTGCTTCTGTTTTTATTTTCTCACCATTATATTTAATAGTATAACTACTTCCATCTATACCAATACGTTCAAATAGTCCTGAAGCGATTACTTTTTTATCGTCCATATCGAAAAGACTAAACTTCAAAGAACTACTTCCTGCATTAATAGATATTATTTTCATATATATTCCTTCTTTCTTTAAATCTACTAGTATTATACTATAGATTAAGGATTTTTCAAAGTATTAGGCAAGAAAGTTCATAATAAGTGCAGTTATTATGGCTTTATCAATAATAATCTTGTAAATAATAATATCTATATATTTTAAACACCTTTCCCTTACAATGAAAAAATGCTATAATTCCTTTATAAGGAGTGATTTTAGATGGAAAGTAATAATGTTTTTAAAGTTGGCAAACTACAAAATTTAGATAGTAAAATAGAAGTAAGTGAGTTAGAAAATGGTTGTTTAGATTTTTTTATCAGTTCTAATTCTAAACAAGATTATTCATTAGAATTTACTAGTGCAATAACTAAAAAAGATTTTTTAGAATTTGAACTTGGAAAAGAAATGAATTTACAAAAATTTATTGATACCAATGATATTGTTGTTGGAGAAAATGGGTCATTTAATTTAAATTGCAGTTTTGACTTAAGGATTAATCACTATATTCCTAATTCTTTTTTGTTAATTCTATCGGTTAGAACAGAAGAAACTTATTTATATATTGAGAATGAATTCAAACTATAAATGAGTTTTTTTATTTTGGTCATTTGATAAATTCTTCTCATATTCTTTACGTTCCATAAGATAAAAGGTAGATTCATCAATTCTATTTTTTTTCTGCCTTTTAGATACTATTTCATAAACAATAGAAGGATATTTACTTCCAAATTCTTTCATAAACTCAATTGTTGCATAATTATCTGCATCTTTTTCTAGTAAAAAACTATCATGGTAGGTTATATAAAAACTATAATTTTTATTAATAATATCTTTTTTCATTAAAATTAGTTTCTTAGCTTCATCTGTGAAGTCATCAAATTCTACTTCTTGCTTAAAATGTCCTATCTCATGAAATAAGTCAAATATTTTGTTTAGTAAATCTTTTTCTGTATTTAATCCATATTCTAAATTATTTAATTCAATACAGGGAATTTGTCCATTATGTATCTTGAAAAAACTTCCTAATGATACATACCCACTTTTAACATCACTGTTATTAGAGCTAAACATAATAGCAGAATTACCTTTAATTTCAATCATTTTTTTTGAAAGCATTTCTAAAATATATAATTGTTTATTTCTGGGACTAGATAAGTCTTTAATTGGGTATTTAGAAAAATAATCTACTATGTCATACATTAAATATTTTTGACCTTTATATTCTTTATAGATAGCCCTGTTATATGCTTCAAATAAAAATTCTTCTTCTAAAAATAATCTATCATTATCTTCTAATTTTTCTTCAGTATTAATTTTTTTAATAAGATAATTATATTTACCAATTACGGCATTATAAATCTGAACTAGTGATTTTCCATTAAAAAAATTTATTTCATCCTCATTTTTTGTTTGGGGCAGTTTTTTCCACAAACTAGAATATAAGTAAATACAATACTTATTATTAAAATATTCTCTGACATCTTTTTCTAAAACAGATTTTAAATATGTATGATATTTATTTAAAAAAGTAATTTCAAAATCCTCTAACTGTTTTTTAGAAGATAAATAAATTAGTCCTTCTTCGATTTTTGACTTTTCTTCTTTCTTTTGTTCCATAATTTGAGAAAAATAATTTATATCTGTTACTTTACTGATATCTTTATAAAAATCTAAACATTCAAGATATGAAACTTTATTATTAATTTCTTTTAGCAAATTATTTGTTTCCATTTTATCTCCTGTTACTTTGTTAAGAATATCTAATTCTCTATTAAGTCTTTCTTTAAATCTACTAGTATTATACTATAGATTATAAATTTTTCAAAGTATTAGGCAAGAAAGTTCATAATAAGTGCCGTTATTAAGTCCTTTTCTTTAGGATTTGATTCTGCTATTAAAAGAGTTAAGGCAGTTAAAGTGTTATTATCAATTACAAGGTTATTATCTTTATAGAGCATATTATAGTAGTTTAGAAAGTAGATAAACATAGTTGCTGCTATACGTTTGTTACCGTCTATAAAGGCATGATTTTTAACTGTCAGATATAAGAAGTTAGCAGCTTTTTCTTCTGTGCTTTTATATAATTCTTCTCCATCAAAAGTTTGATAAATAGCATCTATAATAGCTTTAAAACCATAATCTCGTTCTAAAGCAAAGATATCACTGCTTTCATTAAATTTAAGGGTATTTATTACATTCATGCATTCTTCATAATCTATCTTTTTTAAGCTCTTATTAGTTCCTTTTACTTTTAGAGTTTTATGGTCATAGTCATCTAATAAATCTAAAGCCTTAGTATATGATGTTATTACTTTTAATACGCCTTTAGCATCCTTATCTTCTAGTCTATCATCTAATCTATTTGCAATATCTATTAGTTCAATAGTTTTTTCTAGAGCTTTAAGTCTTTTCTCATTAATGGCATAACCTTTAATTAGATAATCTTTTAATATTTTATTAGCCCATTTTCTAAAGGCAACACCATTTTTTGACTTAACACGATATCCAACAGAAATAATTACATCAAGATTATAGAAAGTAACAGGTTTATCTGAATTAGGAATGTGCAATTTTTGCACATTTGTCTTCTTGTCTAGTTCTCCTTCTTTAAAAATATTATTTATATGTCTTGTTATAACAGTTCTATCTTTATCAAATAGTTCTGCCATTTGCATTTGATTTAACCAAACAGTCTCATCTTTCATATTTACTTCTAATTTAATATTTTGATTATCAAAGATAACAATTTCACTTTTCATTTCTTAATCCTCCTCTATTTTCTTTATTTTATTTGTTAAATTTTTCTTTTCTATTAGTTTTTTAAGCGAATCTTCTAAGGCTTTAATTCTCTTATCATGTTCTAATACTAAGTTATTTATGTATTTTTGTTCAAGTAGATTACTGGATATACTTTTTCTCATTGATACAAAAGCATCCATTATCTTTATGCTAATCTCTTCTGCAACAGGTGTTCTAAGTATTGCTGCTAACATTGCTACGCCTTGTTCTGTAAAGACATACGGTAGAGTTCTTGACATATTATTTTCTTTTGCGGTTTCAGTTTGAAACCGCAAATAATCATATTCGTCTTTTGTTAATTGAAACATAAATCTTTCCGGAAATCTATTAATATGTCTTTTCACTGCTAAATTAATAGTCTTAGTTCCATTTTTACATTTGTAAAGCCTTGCCAAGTCACTATCTAGCATTACTTGCTTACCTCTTATTTCATAAATCATATCCTCTATTTTAATATCTTCTTTTGTAACAACTTCATTCATCTATTAGTTCTCCTTATCTATTTTCTTTATTTTATTTATTAAAGTATTTTTTACATCTTCATCGCCTATTAAGGTAATTGAAAATGTTTTATAACCTATTCTATTTATGCTGGCTCCACAGTGATAGATAATCTCATCATCTAAGATAAAGTACCTATCATGAAAGGTATTATTATAGTAAACTTGTAAATTATTGTACTGTTTATTATATTTTGCAATATCTTGTTCTGTAAGAAGATTATTAGATTTAGTTATAATTGTTACTTTTATTTTCAATCTTTTTATAATATCTAGTATTGTATTATCTGCATATGCATCTATTATTACAAGATTATTATTTGCACTATTAAATATCTCTTGTATTTTATAATAAGCATCATAAATCTGTCCATTAAAATATATCTCATTAACTTTCTTCTTTTCTTCTATTTTTTGAAATGAGTCTTGTAACAATTTAATTTTATATTCATGTTCTAATAGCATATTATTTATGTAGTTTTGTTCAAGTAAATTATTAGAAATATATTTTCTCATCGCTACAAAGGCTCTCATAATAGCAACACTCATCTCTGAAGCAACATCAGTTCTAAGAACGGTAGCTAACATTGCTACACCTTGTTCTGTAAAAACATAAGGCAGTTTACGAATTCCTCCATAGTTATTCCAACTTGAAGTCCCAAATTGGGACTTCAAGTTTAAAAATTCTTCTGCTTCTAACTGAAAATAAAAATCATTAGGGAATCTATTAATATTTCTTTTTACTGCTTGATTAATTGTTTTTGTCCCATTAGCACATTCATATAATCTTGCCAAGTCACTATCTAGCATTACTTGCTTACCTCTTATTTCATAAATCATATTCTCTATTTTAATATCTTCTTTTGTAACAACTTCATTCATTTACTAATCCTCCAAAAGCATATTTTAAATAACTAGTTATTGGTTATTACTCTATAGTATTTATGTTCGAAAGTCAAGTAAATAATGTTAAAAATATGTTACGAGTTTTCGTAAATCAAATGAGACTTTTATTTTATAAAACAGATTACGAAAATTCGTTATAATAAAAAGAACTTGCTATATAAGCAAGTTACTTTATTATTTAGATAAATTATATGTATCTTTAGCAATTACAAGTTCTTCATCTGTCGCTAACACATAACTAGCGATAGATGATTTTTTAGTAGTAATTAATCCTTCTTTATCTTTTCTAACAATTGTTTCTTCATTTAGTTTCTCATCTACTTCTACACCAAGTGGTTTTAATTTATTAAGTACTTCTTTTCTTATAATAGGATCATTCTCTCCACCACCTGCTGTAAAGATAATAGCATCTACTTTACCTAGTTTTAAGAAGTATTTAGCGATATATTCGGCAATACGTTCAGTATACATATCTATAGCAAGGACTACTTTACTATCTTTAGCAATGAAAGCTCTATCTATATCTCTTAAATCACTCATACCAGCAATACCTTCAAGGCCACTCTTTTTATTTAATAAGTTATCTACTTCATCATAAGACATTCCAGTTTTTTTCATAATGTAGCCTATAATACTATAGTCTATATCACCACTACGTGTTCCCATCATAATACCAGCATTAGGAGTAAAGCCCATAGATGTAGCGATACATTTACCTTCTTTAACAGCAGATATACTAGCACCATTTCCAATATGACAGATAATTAAATTACCATCTTTACCTAATATATCTTTCATTCTAGTTGTTATATATTGGTGAGACAAGCCATGAAAACCATACTTTCTAACATCATATTTAACATACCATTCATAAGGTACTGAATATAAAAATTCTTTTTCCTCAATAGTTTGATGAAAAGCTGTATCGAAACAAGCAACCATAGTGGCATTAGGTATAGCTTTAGAGAAAGCTTTAATACCAACTATAGCAGCAGGGTTATGAAGTGGTGCTAAATCTTTTATTTTCTCTATTTCTTCTAGAACTCTATCGGTAATAACAACAGAGTGGGAATATAAAACACCTCCATGAACAACACGATGTCCAACAGCTTTAATTTCATCTAGTTTCTTAACAATACCTTTTTCCACAAGTTCTGTTAATAAAATATTAACAGCTTTCTCATGACTTTCAATTTTCTCTTTCTTATAGATTTTTTCATCATTAACTCTAATAGTATAGTCACTATCAGATAAACCAATTCTTTCAAAACTTCCTTTTGTAATTACTTTTTCACTTGGCATATCATAAAGTCTAAACTTTAAGGTACTACTACCAGAATTAACAGCTAATAATATCATAATTATCTCTCCTTTTACTTATTATATAATAATAAGTAGAAAAGGACAAAAGTTTTTTTATAATCACATAAATTATTCATTGGTTGTTTCTTAACTATTTGTTGTCTCTTCTTGGCTATTGACTCCATTAACCACAATCTTTCCGTGATAGTGTTTATTTAAAACATCGTTTCCTACTCCTTCTTTTATCCATACATAGAGAGTATAAGTGGCACTTTTTCCAGTTTCAAGTGAACCACTAGCGATTTTATAATTAGACTCTTCTATGCTAGAAAGATTAGTAGGTTCTCCTGTATCTAGCTTATATCTTATATAATCTTTATTTAATTGATTTCCTGAACAATTATCTTGTTCTATCATATCCTGATCATCTTGAATAAATACTTCATAATCTGCTGCTAGTGTTCCTGTATTTGTTATTGTAAATGTATATGGTGTTAATTTTACTCCTTCTTCATCGCTCATTGGATATTCTCCATTTAACTTTATTGTGTTAGTTGATTCACCAAAATCTATATTTAAAGTTCCTACTTTTATAACATTATAATCAGCAGATCTTGATATTGACGTAAAGACGGCATAAGCACTTCCTAATGAAATTATAGTTACTCCTAATATTGAAAATAATGTTACTAACAGTTGTCTTTTAGCCATTTTAGTTAGTGCTACTTCTTTGAAATTATATTCTTCTAATTTTTCTTTAGTAATCTTTTTTCTATTGTTAAACCTTTTCATTATAATCAACACCTTATCTTTATGTATAGTATAACAAATAATATAAAAGTAATCTAGTATTTTTTTATATAAAATAAAAGATAGGCTTTATAGGCCTATCGAATAAGTTATATTACTTATTTATTAGTATAACTTCCGCTAACTTGATTTAATCCATTTTGTACTAAACGTCTAGTGATTTCACCACCAACTGAACCGTTAGCACGACTAGTAGCATCTGGTCCTAAATTAACACCAAATTCGTTAGCTATTTCATATTTCATTTTATCAATAGCTTGTTTAGCACCAGGAACTCTCATTTTCATTGAACCAGTGTTCATATTGTTGTTCATTTGTTTCACCTCCTACACTAGTAGAATGTGAAGTTTTTTTAATTTCATACATTTTTTTTACTGGTAATTTTTACCTATAAAATATTTTCATATTTTTTTTCATTCTTATAGATAAAAGTATTATCTATTGTTTCTTTTAAAATCTCTTCATAGTTTACTTTTTCTTCTTCTTTTAGAGTCTCATCTAAACTTGGATTAATTATAGGATGTTTTGGTACAAAGACTGTACAACAATCTTCATAAGGCAAGATACTTGTATTATATGTATCTATTTTTTTAGCGATATCAATTATTTCTAATTTATCTAGACATGCTACTGGTCTTATTACAGGTAAATTAGTAACATTATTTATTACATACATACTATTTAGAGTTTGACTTGCTACTTGACCAATAGATTCACCATTAATTATAACTTTAGCATTATATTTTTCACATAAAGCGGACATTATTCTATACATCATTCTTCTCATAATAGTAATAACATAATTAGGTGATACGCTTTTATAGATTTCTTCTTGTATTTTAGTAAATGGTACGATATATAAATTTATATCATTTGTATAGACTTTTAACTTATTAACTAAAGTTATTACTTTTTCTCTAGCTTCTAAACTAGTATGAGGTATCGCTTCAAAGTAGACAGCATCAACTTTTATTCCTCGCTTCATAGCAAGGAATCCTGCTACAGGAGAGTCTATTCCTCCACTTAACATCAATAAGCCTTTTCCTTGGATTCCACTAGGATATCCACCAAGTCCATTAAATTCATTATAATAGATATAAGTATTCTTTTCTCTTATTTCTACATGAATAATAACTTCTGGATTATTAACATCTACTTTAATATTATCCTTATTTTTTAAAACTATACCTCCAAATATTTTAGATAATTCCATACTAGTTTTAGGAAAAGATTTATCACTTCTTTTAGTTTCAACTTTAAAAGTTTTAAAGTTTTGTAATTTAACTGTTTTAATTAATTCATTCTTAATAGAATCTAAGTCACTATTAGTAACATATGCAATATGATATTTATGTATACCAAAAATCTCATGTATTTTATTAATAATAGATTCTTCATCTTCTACATTATAATGCATATACATTCTAGACAAATCTTTTTCTATTAAAACATTGAAGTCTTTTAATTTATTTTCAATATTTTTTGTTAAAGTTTTAACAAAATAATTACGATTACCTTTTTTAGTAGTTAATTCTCCATATTTAATTAATATTACTTTTTCCATAAACTTTTCCTTTCTACATATTCATTACGAATTTTTATACATTTTGCACATTTTTCGTAATGAAATTGATTTAATATTTATTTTAATAATTCTATATTTTTCTTTTCTTCTTCTACAGCATTTACTAATTCTTGTTCAGTAGGCATATGCAATTTATATTCTGTAGAAAATATTGTTTCATTATCTTCAGGAAGTGTATAGTTAACAATAGTTTTATTCTTATCAGTACTTAAAAGAATCCCTATAGTTTTATTTTCATCTTTACTTTTAATATCTCTGTCATAATAATTTACATACATTTGCATTTGTCCTATATCTTGATGAGTTACTTTACCTATTTTTAAATCTATTATGACAAAGCATTTTAAAAGTCTATTATAAAATACTAAATCAGGGTAAAAGTGTTCTTCTCCTAGAGTTATTCTAACTTGGCTGCCTACAAACATGAAACCTTTTCCTAATTCTAATAGGAATTCCTTTAAATGTTCTAAGATATTTTTTTCTAAATCTGATTCTAAATAATCAGTATTTTCTTTGATATCAAGGAACTCTAAAACAAAAGGGTCTTTTATTAAATCTTTACTTTCTTTTAGTACTTGACCTTTTTCTATTAAGTCTTTTTTCTTACTTTTATCAGATGACAAAAGTAATCTTTCATATAATAGAGAATTTATTTGTCTTTGTAGTTCTCTAACACTCCATCTTGAATTAATACATTCATTTAGATAAAAGCTTCGCTTTGACTCTTCATCAATTTTAATTAATTCTAAATAATGTGACCAACTCAATTTGGCAGACACTGTCTTCCAAATTGGATATGTTAAATAGAATTTTCTCATAGTTCTTAAATTTCTTGATGAAAATCCTTTACCAAATTCTTCTGTTAATTTTTTAGATAATTTATCTAAAATTGCATCTCCATAGGATGCTCTTTTATCTCCTTTTTGAATATCCATAATAATCTTACCAATATTCCAATATAAATTAAGCATCTCTACATTAACAGTAGTATATACTTTATTTTTAGCATTAATTACTAATTCTTTAATATTAGCATAAATATTATTAATTTCAGTTTCTTCTATTAATTCTGTAGTCATAAGCCTCCTTTACAGATTATCTTTTAATATCTTTATAAACTCTTTCGCTTCCTCTAAAGTATTATCTTTAGATAAAGAAAGTCTTAATGATGTTCTAGATATCTCTTTATCTTTAGTTAATTCATAAATACTTTTAGAGTAATCTTCTTTAGAAGAACAAGCTGTTTTAGTAGATAAATAGACATCATAAGATTCTAATTTATGTATCATTGTCTCTGGTTTAATACCTTTAATACTAAAGTTTAAAATATAAGGAGAAGAGTCTAGTTTAGAGTTTATAGTAACTTTATCAAGCTTACTTAACTCATATCTTAGATAGTTATTAATCTCTTTTACTTTTAGATAAGCTTTAGGTTGGTCTTCTAAGGCTAAACGTAGAGCTTTAGCAAAAGAGGCGATTATAGGTAAAGCAGGTGTTCCTGCTCTATATACTGTTTGACTTTCTCCTCCGTTAATTATTGGAGATAAGTTAATCTTCTCTTTTTTTATTAATATAGCAATTCCTTTAAGACCATTAAATTTATGAGCTGATGCTGAAAATAAATCGACATTAGTTAAATCTACATCTATTTTAGTTAGACTTTGAGTACCATCGACATGGAATATGGCCTTACTATTTTCTTTAATTATTTTACCTATAGTGTCTATATCTTGGATTATACCTAATTCACTATTAACATGATGAATAGAAACAAGTATGGGGTCTAGTTTTAACTTTTCTTTTAAATCATTAATATCTATATGATAGGTGTCATCTAATTTTAAATTAATAACTTCTACATCTTTTAAACTATTTAGAGAATTAGTAATAGAAGGATGCTCTAAAATAGTAGTTAATATAATTCTTTTTCTATTAGGATAAGCATCTAATACTCCTTTAATCGCTAAATTATTAGATTCACTACTACTACTAGTAAATATTACTTCATCTTCTTTTACTTTTAAAAGACTTGCTACTTGTTTAACACTAGCATTCATTAGTTTTCTACTTTCAAAACCTAATTTATGAATAGAATTAGCATTACCAATATATTCTTTAGATACCTTAACAAATGTATCTAGGACTTCATCTCTCGCTTTTGTCGTGGCCGCATTATCAAAATATATCACAATTATCACCCTCTTCATTAATTATAGCATAGTTATTTTTTCTTAAGACTTTTTCTGTGGTATTATAATCTCTATATTTATTAAAGACTAAAGACATATTTTTAGCAAGAGAAAAAATATTCTTAGTAAATAAAATTTTATTATTAAGAAGATATTTTTTTATATCTTTAATATGAAGAGATTCTAGAATAACTATTAGTTCTTCTATATCTGTATTATCTAGAGATGCTATTTCTTTTCTATTAAAGCCTAATCTTTGTAGTATTTTTTTATCATTTATTTTCATAGGCCCTCCGGTTAATTAACTATACTACTATTATTTAGACTAAAATGCAAGAAATATTAAAAGTTTTGCAATATTTATCACAAAACTTTATTCTGCAAAGACATTTTCTATAGTTAGAGTCTTATTATCATAACTTTTAATTACACCTATAAGAGAGATAGGGGCATTTTTATTTAGTTTTTTTATGTTTTTAGATAAGAGATTTGCTTTTACAGTTAAATCATATTTACCATCGATATCATCAGTAAATTTTAAAGTAACTGTATTATTCTTATTATTTTTACTAGAGATAGTTCCTGTTAATCTAATAAATTCTCCTATATGGTTATTATTATCATTAATGATAGAGTAAGCAAGTTCTCTTATAGTAAAGGTTTCAGGATTAGTATTATACTTTATACCCCAAGGGCCTATAACAGTATCACGTCTACCTACTTTTTGATTATATTTTATTACTTTATAGCCAAGTCCATAATACTCTTTTGTTCCTCCATCATTATAGACTTTAGTTCTAATAGCAAGGAAAGGACCAATATGAGCTTTAGATACTAATAAAATATCTGTAGTTACTAAGACTCCTATTACGATTATTACTATCATAACAATAGTAGATATTTTCTTTATCTTTTTCTCTTCTTCTACTGGTATTCCTTCTAACTTTTCTTCTGTTTGCATAATTTCACCCCTAACTGTTTATCTTCTCTAAAAACTCCTCTTCTGTCCATATTGGTATATTTAACTCTTTCGCTTTATCATATTTACTACCAGGATTATCTCCTACAATAACTGCATATGTTTTCTTAGATACAGAGCCTACTGTCTTTCCTCCAGCATTTTCTATTAAAGCTTTCGCTTCATCTCTTGTTAATTTAGTAAGGGTTCCTGTTAAGACAAAGCTTTTATCAAGAAAGTCTTCATTAAGTTTTAACTCTTCACCAATGTATTCCATATTAAGACCTAGTTCTTTTAATTCTTCTATTATCTTTAGATTATCTTCATTACTAAAATAATCTACAATATTTTTGGCAATAATAGGACCAATATCTGGAATCTCTACTAATTCATCGTAGGTTGCCTTACTTAAATTATCCATGTTTTTATAAGTTTTGGCAAGTATTTTAGCTTTTTCTTTACCTACATTTTTAATGCCTAAACCGAATAATAATCGTTCTAGAGAATTAGATTTACTGACCTCGATAGCATTTAATAGATTAGTAACAGATTTTTCACCATAGCCTTCTAGTTTTGTTAAGTCATCTTTTTTAGATGATAATCTATAAATATCAGGGATAGTGCTTATGAATTTAAAGTTATATAGGTCTTCCATTAATCTATCTCCTAGGCCATCTATATTCATAGCAGGACGAGAGACAAAGTGAATAAAGCTTTCAATGTGTCTAGCTGGACAATTAGGATTAGGACAGTAATAGTCTACTTCTCCTTCTTTTTTTATTAGTTTTGCATCACAGATAGGACAGTTAGTAATCATTTTAAATGGTATCTCTTTACCAGTTCTTCTTTCAATCTTCGCTTCTACTACTTCAGGGATAACATCTCCTGCTTTTCTAATAGAGACAGTATCATGTATCATTAAGCCTTTTTTTATTACATAATCTTCATTATGAAGAGTCGCTCTACTTATAGTAGAACCCATTAATTGTACTGGGTCTAGAATAGCATTAGGTGTTATTTTACCAGTTCTTCCTACCGTAAATAATATATCATTTAGTTTAGTTAATACTTCTTCGGCAGGGAATTTATAGGCAATTGCCCATCTAGGAGTTCTTGCAGTAAAGCCTAGAGTTTGTTGGTCTTTAAGATTATCTACTTTTATAACAACACCATCAATATCATATGGTAGGTCCTTTCTTATTTCACCTTTTTCATGAATATAAGCCATTACTTCATTTATATTTTTAACTATTCTGTTATTAGGGTTAGTCTTAAAGCCTAAACTCTTCATAAACTCTAAAGCTTCATGATGAGTTTTAATTCCAAAGTCTTCTGGATTTGGTAAATGGTATAAAAAGGCATCTAAATTACGTTTTGCGGCTACTTTGGAGTCTAGCTGTCTAATAGAACCTGCCGCAGCATTTCTTGGGTTTTGAAGGGGTTTCTCACCTTTAGAGATACGTTCTTTATTAATCTTTTCTAGTGTTTTTTTACTCATATAGATTTCTCCTCTTACTTCTATATCAAGAGGTTGTTTTAACTTTAAAGGGATACTTTTAATAGTCTTAACATTATGAGTAATATCTTCTCCTACAACACCATTACCTCTAGTAGCGCCTTGTACTAATATTCCTTTTTCATATTTTAAAGAAACAGATAGTCCATCTATTTTAAGTTCACATACATAATTAGAATGAACACCACTGTTTTCAATTCTTTGTAAAAAATCTACGATTTCATCTTCATTAAAAACATCTCCTAAAGATAACATAGGAATAGTATGCTCTACTTTTTTAAACTCATCTATTACTTCTCCTCCTACTTTTTTAGTAGGAGAAGTATCAAGTACCCACTCTGGATGTAGTTT
This sequence comes from uncultured Mycoplasmatota bacterium, assembly GCA_946497955.1. GTDB lineage: Bacteria > Bacillota_I > Bacilli_A > RF39 > UBA660 > Onthousia. Next base: position 28,530 of record CAMMMH010000014.1, read on the forward strand.
TTCAATAGTTTCAAGTTCCCTATAGTAAGCATCATACTCTTGGTCTGTTATTTTAGGGTCATCTAAAACATAGTAGTCATAAGAAGCATCGTTTAATATTTTTATTAGGTAGTTCATTCTTTCCTTTGTAATGTTATTTTCCATAGGATTTCCTTCTTTCTATAAGTTTATCCACAAGTGTTGTGGATAAAGTCCGGCACTAGTTAATTCTCTTAAAGCTTTTTCCACAGTTTCTTTATCTTCTTTATAAGTCATACCATACCAAGTAGAAGTTGTATTTATAACATCTATAGTCTTAATGTTCTTCCTAAGACAAGTATCTAAGACATCAGGTATCTGAAATTCATAGTCATCAAGATTTTTCTGATGAAGTGATAAGAATAAATATAGTTCGTCACTTAAGATGTCAAATAAGTCAGGAGAAAATAGTAAAAGATTCATACATACTAGGGTATCTTCATCTATTTCTTTACCATTACTACTATGTAAAGGAGCGGCAATTATTTTATTTCTTTTAGGTGCTACTTTAGACTCTGTTATTCTTAATAATTTATTATCTGCAACTTCCATAATACCTCTTTTAGATGTTCCATTAGGAGTTAAGGTGTTACCTACTTTATATCCTACAACACCATAATGATTATAGATGATATCATCTAAGTATTCACTGGCTTTTAGAAAAGCATCTTTACCATAGTAATCATCAGCATTTATGACTGCGAATGGTTCTTTAATTTTATCTTTAGCACAAAGGATAGCATAGGCAGTACCTAAAGGTTTAGTTCTTTTCTTTAACAAAGCTTTAAACCTAGTTGGAATATAGTCATCATTTTGAAAAGCATATTCTACTTTAATATAAGGTTCTACTCTTTTGCCAATGGTTTCTTTAAATTTTTCATAAAAATCTTCTTTAACTATAAAAACAACTTTAGTAAAGCCAGCTTCTATAGCATCATAGATTGAATAGTCTATGATGAACTCTCCATTAGGTCCTACTTTTTCTATTTGTTTTAGGCCTCCAAATCTACTACCCATACCGGCAGCCATAATTAATAATGTTTTATCTTTTTTCATCTTTACCTCCATATAAATTATTACTATATATTTCATCTTTAATCATATTATTTATAGCATTTACTACTAACTCTTTATCTTCTTTATATGTTACTCCATACCAGTTAGCATGAGTTTCTATAACATCTACTATAACTCTATTTTCTTTTAATAGTTCATTTAAAACTATTGGTATTAAAAACTCACAACTATCTAGATTATCTTTATTATCTTCTAAAAAGATAGGTAGTTTTTCTTCAAGAATGTTAAAAAGACTAGGCGTAAAGAGTAACATGTTCATAGAACAGATAGTATCTTTTTCTACTTCAAAAGGATTACTACCATCTAGGGGTGATACTTTTACTAAATTGCCATCTAACTCCGTACTACTTTCTATTATTGTGATTAGTTCATTATTATCATTTACTTTACAGACACCACGTTTAGCGGCTCCATTTTCCGTTAGAGTATTACCAAGACGATAAGCGATTAAGCCATAATGATTATCTTTAATATTAGATAGATAATCTGATGCTTTCATATAGGCATCTCTTCCATAAAAGTCATCTGAATTAATGATAGCGAATGGTTCATTAATTTTATTTTTAGCACAAAGTATGGCATGAGCAGTACCAAGAGGTTTCTTTCTTGTCTTTAGTAGTTCTTGATACTCTTTAGGTATATTATCATTATTCTGAAAAACATACTCTACTTTTATATGTGGTTCAACTCTTTTGCCAATAGTCTCTTTAAATATATCATAATTTTCTTCTTTTATGATAAAAACTACCTTATTAAAGCCTGCCTTAATGGCATCATAGATAGAATAATCTATAATAAACTCGCCATTAGGTCCCACTGGTTCTATTTGTTTTAGTCCTCCAAATCTACTACCCATACCGGCAGCCATGATTAGTAATGTTTTATCTTTCATATGTCCTCCTAGTATTATTTTTCTTATAATTTCAATATGTTTTCACAAAATTCCTGTGTTTTTATATGTTATTTTCACAAAATTCCGGCACTTTTCAGCTTGTTTTTCACATTTTTCTGTTTTAGTAAATGTTTATGTGTTATTTTATAAAAATTCTAACCATAATATCTTTTTAAGTAAATTACTTTGTCATGAATTGATACACCTATTACATCTTCATCATTTTCATCTGCTATCTTTCTACCATAGATACCATCTAATTTTCCAAAGCTAATAACACTATTGTTAATTTTATTTAATAATTTATTATTTATATAAATAATATCTCCTACTTTAGGCAATTCGTCAATATCATAAAATTCTATATTAATGTTATAGGAATTGTTTTCATTATCTTTTAATGTATAATTATAGCCATTTATATTTTCTATTATTAATTTAATCATAATAAATTTTCTCCTTTTTGATAATTATATATGTTTACCATTTAGTTTTAATTTTTCTTCTAATTCTGGTATCAATGGTATATTAACTGTATCTATGTTTTTACATTTATCACAGAAGAAGTCTCCTATGATTTGAGCATTTGGTAATTCTATACTTGTTAATGACCGGTTCGAATATAGAAAACCGTCACCTATAATTTTAGCATTTGGTAATTCTATACTTGTTAATGAGTTATTATATTTGAGAAAGTAGTTACCTATGTTTGTAGCATTTTGTAATTCTATACTTATTAATGAGTTATTAAAATGAAGAAAAAGATTGCCTACACTTGTAACATTTGGTAGTGCTATACTCGTTAATGATACGTTATTGAAAAGAAAACGATTACCTACACTTGTAACATTTGGTAATTCTATACTCATTAATAATTTGTTAGAAAGAAGAAAATCATTACCTATGTTTGTAGCATTTTGTAATTCTATATGTGTTAATGAGTTATTAAAACATAGAAATGAATTACCTATACTTGTAACATTTGGTAATTGTATTTCTGTTAGTATCTTATTATAATAAAGAAATCTATTACCTATGTTTTTAGCATTTGGTAATTCTATACTCGTTAATGAGTTATTGTGCTTAAGAAATGAATTACCTATATTCTCAACTTTATCATTTTTTAAAGCGATTATTCTATTATTTTTATCTAAAGTAATTATTACATCTACTTCATCACTATTATCAGTTTTTATTAAAATATTTTTATTATCTTTATCATTTTCTATTTTTATATCTTTTATTGTCCCAATTGTATTAGGAAATGAATCCTCTAGTTCCATATCATTCCAGTATGTCTGAATTCGCTTGTTTTTTAAATCTAAAATAAAATAATCTAATACTATATATTGTTCATGAGGATATTCTTTCACTTCAAAATTATCAATTATTACATTATTTTCACAGTAATAAATATTATTTATTTCATAGTTATATTTATAATATTTTCCATCGTTCGCTCTTACATAACCAGGAATTTCAAACGAATTTTGTAAATGGGATTGGTGCATTCCATAATACTTATCAAAGCTATTAGTAAGTCCTGGTATAATATTATCTAAGTTGTTACCAAAAGTTGAATCTGGATTATTTACAGTATGATTATATCTATTTTTAATAGATAAAGTGTGAGAGTTATCTCTAGTAAACTGAATACTAATTACTGATGTCCCATATTCATCTTGCCTTTGAGGTTTTGGAAAGTTTTTTCTTTTTATTTCGTCTACATTTTCTTTTATGGCAAAAAATACAAAACACCTATTTAATCTACCGCCACGAAATGTGCATAACTCCTCTCCAGGAGCATAATATTTCTTGAAACTTTGGATTTCATCCTCGCTATGACATTCATATAGTTTATATCCCGCTTCTTTTAATAATTCTTCTGGTCTTTTAGATACAACTTCTTCATAGTTATTTTCAACATCAACTTGATTATATATATAATTTTTAAATTCTTCTTCTAGATTATTATCTATAATGTCTTTAACTAATGATCTGCTTTCTTTAAAGTTATCAAGTAATAACTTTGGTAATAAACCTTCTTGTTCTAATAAAGTAGGAAATAATTCACGACAAAGATGCATCATTTCTTCGCCATATTTTTTCTTTATTATCTTTAAATCTTTATTCATAACTTCCTCCTTTATACTTTAGTTAAACTCTTATGGTTTTTCATAAGTTTCTTAACTCCATATGGATGTTTAAAAGCAACTGATACTAGAGAGTTGGTAACATCTACTACTTTACCTGCTCCAAAGTGTTCATGAACTACATAATCTCCAACTTGATAGTCAACATCTTCATCTCTAATAACATCTTCTTTATTAATATGTTTAACTTCTTCAGCCTTTTTAGTATTACTATCGATTAGACTATCATCTATTTCACTTATAAATCTACTTGGAGGATTAATACTATCTTCTCCAAATAGAACTCTTCTTCTAGCATTTAAGAGATATAATTTTTCTTTCGCTCTAGTTATAGCGACATAACAAAGTCTTCTTTCTTCTTCTGTTTCACTTGCGCTCATTAAACAGTTGCGATGAGGGAATATTCCTTCTTCTAGGCCTAGAACAAAGACTATATCATATTCTAGTCCTTTAACAGAGTGAATAGTCATTAGACTTACTTTGTGACGTGAGTCTTTATATTCATCTTTATCATTAACAAGACTTACTTCATATAAGAAGTCTTCTAATGATACTAATCCCATTCTCTCTTCAAAAGCTTTAGTAATAGATTTAAACTCTTCAAGGTTTTCTAATCTTACTTCACTTTCAATACTCTTTTCACTCTCTAACTCAGCTTTCATACCAGTAGAGTCTAGGACTTTATCAATTAACTCTGTTAAGGTGACACTTTCTGCTACTTTTTGTAAAGAGATAATCAAGTCTTTAAACTTTTCTTCTTTACCTCCATCTATCGCTTCAAAGAGGCTTATACCTTCTTTATCAGCTTTTTCGGTTAAGTGTTCTATTGTTCTTAGCCCTATTCCTCTTTTAGGAGTATTAATAACTCTTAAAAAACTGACATCATCTTTAGGGTTAAAGATTAGTTTTAAATAGGCAAGTAAGTCTTTAATCTCTTTTCTTTGATAGAAGCTGAAACCTCCGACAATACGATAAGGAATATTATCTTTTAATAGTTCTTCTTCAATAACACGAGATTGAGCATTGGTTCTATATAGTATGGCGATATCGCTAGCATCTTTGCCGCTATCTAAAAGTTTTTTTATCTCCATTGCAGCATAGTGACTCTCATCTTTTTCATCATAGGCTCTATAATAGGTTATCTTATCGCCAACTCCCTTAGTAGACCAAAGATTTTTCTCTTTTCTTTTCTCATTATTTTTAATAACACAGTTAGCAGCATCTAATATGGTTTTAGTAGAACGATAATTCTGTTCTAGTTTAATACTTAAGGCATTAGGATAATCTTTTTCAAAGTTTAAGATATTTTTATAGTTTGCACCTCTAAAGCCATATATCGCTTGGTCGGCATCTCCGACAACACAAATATTTTTATATTTAGCACTTATCATTTTAGATAAGATATACTGGGCTTCGTTAGTATCTTGATACTCATCTATCAATATGTATTTATAACGTTCTTGATATCTTTGTAAGACATCAGGATACTTTCTAAAAAGGGTAATTGGTAGAAGTAATAAATCATCAAAGTCCATGGCATTATTCTTCTTTAATTTATCTTCATATTTATAATAGACTTCACTTACAACATTTTCATAGTCGCTTGCGATATATCTTTCATAGTCTTTTGGAGAGACAAGTTCATTCTTACAGTTACTTATTTTATTTCTAATCGCTTTAGGATTATAGATTTTAGGATCATAGTTTAGACTCTTTAATATTTTCTTGACGATAGTTAGAGAGTCATCACTATCCATGATTACAAAGTTATTACTATAGCCTAATTTATCATAGTTTTCTCTTAATATTTTAAGGCCAAATGAATGGAATGTTGATATTTGAATGTACTTGGCAACACTTCCTATCATTTTATCAACACGTTCTCTCATCTCTAAAGCAGCTTTATTAGTAAAGGTTATGGCAAGTATCTCATAAGGAGATATATCTAACTCTTCTATTAGATAGGCAATTTTCGTAGTTAAGACTTTAGTCTTACCAGACCCAGCTCCTGCTAGTATTAAAAGAGGTCCTTCATTATATAAAACGGCCTTTTTTTGTTCTTCATTTAAGTTATCTAAATCTATATTACTCATATTATTACCTACTTCCTAATTCATTATATCATTATTTTAAGGAGTGGAAAAGAAAAAGAAGAACTTTACTCTTCTTTCATGTCGGCATCTAAGGCATAGAGAAAATAATTTATATTACGATAGAAGTTATCAATGGCAAGGGGTTCTATTATAAAATATAGTTTAGCATCAAGTAAATCTCTTAACATATTACTTATTAATAACCTTATTCTTCTAATAACAGCGATGCTTCTTTCTGTTAAGTTCTGTTGATTTTCTGGAGATAGGGGTAGACTATTATAATCTTCTAGTAACTCTGGATAGATTTCATTTAAAATATTATTTAAAACTTCTATATAGGAAGTAGCATTTGGGTCTATTAGACCTCTTAAGAATGATGTAATCTCATATGCAGTTATATTATAGCCATACTCTGTATCTAAGGCAATGATAGGATCTTTTTTTATTCTTTCTTTTAATCTGTTTAACTCTCCTATATATAGTTCTATTGTTATAATCATAAAGTTATACATTGTAGGATATGAGTACGAGAATAGATTATTAGAAGTCATCTCATCTCTTATTTCTCTTGCAAGGCTTATAAAATCATTTGCAATACTTGTGGCTCTATCATTAATAGATGCCATTGTGTTAATCAGTTCATCATTTACATCAAAAGTATCTGTAGGAGTAAGTTTAAGTTGCATTTCAGTTATATCGGTACCAAGATTTAGATTAAAAAGTTTTTCTGTTAATCTTTCTATAGGTAGGGTATACTCTGTATAAAATATTTGATAATTTAGTCCTTTAGATGGTACTTTCCCATTAGTTAAGGTTACTATTTCTCTACCTAAATCCTGACTTCTTCTAGCGAGAGTCTCAGCTCTTCTTTTATAAGGATTATCTCCATAAAAGGAAAGTTCAATATTAATACAAAAATCTCTTAATGTTCTTAAATAATATAGATTAGTATCTATAGACTCTTTATAAAACTCTTCTTCTGTTAACATTTTATCACCAATTAATTATATGCATGAAAAAAAAGAGATAGTATTTTAACTAATCTCTTATGCTTTGATATAATTTATTTAACTCTGTAAGAGGGTTATCTTCAACAGTTTTTTCTTCTTCTTTCGCTTGTTCTTTTTCTTTTTCTTCTTTTAGTATTTTAACCATAAGCTTATACTCATCTAAGGTAAAGTTTTGTCCTAATAAGTTTATAGCAGGTTGTTCTTCTTTCTTTTCTTGTTTTGGTTCTTCTATAACAACTTGTTTCTTAGGAACTTTATAAGCTTCTTTAACATCAAAATCATGAATTATATTATAGTTTGTAAAAGATTCTACTTGGATTAAATTATGTTTATATTGATATTTTCTTATAAGATAGTAAATTCCTAGAACTACCATCCAAAAGACAAAGATAAACATACTTAATTCTAAAAGACTTCTAACAGCATTACTACTATATAATTCTGTGATATTAAAGACATCTAGGTTAAGTGTAGCGATTTGTGATATCGCTAATATAAATAAGTACATAATGATAGCGAACGCCGTAGAATTTATAACTTTTAACTTAAAGTCTGCTTTACTACTAAATATTGTTTTAAATAAAACGACGTTAGTTATAATTAACATAAGAAGATAAATAACAATATTTGGAAAGTAATAAGTTATAAACACTTCATTAATAGCATAATCTAACAAGGTCATAAAACTACTACCATACTGGAAGGCTATAAAGATAAAGCCTGCTAGGTATAATAGAATATAAGTTCTTCTACTTTGCTTTCTATTAGAACCATTAGTAGTAATAAATATGATAGTTAGAATTACTATGGCTGCTAATATCATTAGATATAAGTTTTTAGATGTAATTAAATTAAAAACTGTTTGTAATTTTGTTATCAATGATAATGGACTCATTAATAACACCCCCTTTTATTTATTCGACACTATCTAGTTCTGCTATATAAATAGTTTGTGTAGAACTATCATCTTTAGTACAGGTAATTAAGGTAAGTGTCGTCTTATCATAATTTCTCTTAATAGAGACAGTACCTGTATTTTTTTGTTTATATATATTTGTTATTTTGTATTTGTAGTTTATACCAGCATAGGTAACTATAGCTTCATCTCCTACTTCTAGTTTGTATAAGTTTTTAAAGAAAGCTTTCCAACCAGTACCAGAGTGTCCTGCTATTATTAAGTTACCATTAGTAACATCTGGCATATCACTACCTTTTATTATTTCTATATTTGCTTCTACGGTATTAAGCTTTGATGTAATATTGTAAAAACCCCTTCTAAACTTTATTTTTGGTATTTCTAAGTAACCAATATAACTTTCAATATCTTGATAATTTTTGGTATTTGTTTCTTCTTCATCAGTATTAACTTCTGTAGTGTTAACATCATATATTTCAGTCTCTCGATTATCATATATCTGTTCATTCATATAATCATAGGCGAATAGTTTTTTATCACTGATGAAGTTATAAAGAATAAAGAATCCTCCAATTGTTATTACAAAGGCTCCAATAAGAGCGACTGTACTAGGAGAGATTCTTTTCTTCTTATTTAACTTTTTGTTTTTTGCCATTGTAGTATACGAATCCTACTCCGGATATTAAAAGCACTGATCCAAATAAAGTACTTATTAGGGATTTACTACTTCCAGTAAATGGAACTTCTACTATTTCATTATTTTCAAAGAAAACTAAGGCAGTAGGTGTTTCATCACTGATTGTAAATGTATATATTTCATCACTCTTTGTATATCCTTCAGGAGCTTGTTTTTCTTCTACTGTATATTTGCCATCTTTTAATCCTGTAAGAGTGTGTCCTTCTTCTGTTGATGTAAACTCATCTACTATATTACCATCACTATCTCTGATTATAAGTACGGCTCCATATATTGGGTTACCTGTTTTACCATCAACTTTAAAGATGGTTACTAATTTTTCAATAGCTTTGTTTTCAATTGTAATTTTTGCTTTGTTATTAGTATCACTGATTGTGAAGTTATAAACTTTATCTGTTTTCTCATAACCTTTAGGAGCAGTTTTCTCTTCTACTGTATATGTTCCATCGGCTAAATTTTCTAAGATGTGTGATTTTGTTGTAGTAGTAAATTCTTCTACAACTTTTCCAGTACTGTCCTTTACTACTAAGACAGCTCCTGCTACTGGTTTTTTAGTAACTGAATCTATTTTTATAATTTCTGCTGTTTTTTCAATTAATTTATTTTTTATAGTAATTTTAGCTTTATTATTTGTATCACTGATTGTAAATTTAAATTCTTCATTTGTTTTCTCATAGCCTTTAGGAGCAGTTTTCTCTTCTACTGTATATGTTCCATCAGCTAAATCTTTTAGAACATGTGCACTTGTTGTAGTAGTAAATTCTTCTACGACTTTTCCATTAGCATCTTTTACTACTAAGACAGCTCCTGCTACGGCTTTACCTGTTTCAGCATCTACTTTTATGATAGTCGCTTCTTTATTGATAGCATCATTTCTAAATCTAATTGAGATATTTCTATTAGTATCACTGATTGTGAATGTTACTACTTGATCATTTAAGATATAACCAGCTGGTGCTTTAGTTTCTTGTAATGTATAAGTACCATTTGGTAAGTTTTTAATTACATGTGATGATGTTGTAGAAGTCCAAGTTGCAACGGTATTTCCAGCACTATCTTTTACTACAAAAGTAGCTCCTGCTAGTGGTTTATTAGTAGCATCATCTATTTTAGTAATAGTAACTTTACTTGTTGAAAGTGTTAAATTAGTTTGATCTGTTACAGTCGATGTATCTGGATATAATGCAGAACCAAATACACTTTGTTTTGTTGGATCACTTGATTTATACATATAAGCTTTATTTATTGAACCTGTTGCTGTTGCTTTAACTGTAATATTTAAATTACCTACATCAACAGAATCAACTGGTATTCTAACTTTAAAGCTTTCATTTGTTGCAAATGATGTTTGAGCTGCTCCAGTAGAAGCATTAACTACTGTTGTTCCTGATGGAGCCCCACTTAATGAGATTGTATAATTACCTGTTGTATATAATGTTTTTACACTAATAGCATTAGATTCATAATATTTTTTATCACTTGATAAGTTTAGTGAAGTATCATTATTTACTAAACTTATAGCTGGAGTAGCATATGAAGTAACTCCTTCAGCTCCTTTTACTAATTTAATAATATATTGTCTTAAATTATGTGGGTCAGAACCTGTTGTTTTAAAAGCATCTGGTAAATTGTGTGTACCCATGTGTAAATCCATATACCACCATAAAGCTGCTTGTGTAATATAGTAGTCTTTATCAGAATCACCAGTTATACTAGTTCTAGGAAAACCATTTGATAAGATATAAGCAATTGGTGCAGGTGCTTCTCCTTCTAGTGTCATAGTAACACCATATGGAATACCTAGATTAAAGTCACGACAGTAAACATAACCACCTAAACTGCTAGTTAGTTTGCCATAGTGCCAGTTATCAATATATCCTTCAAGTAATTTTTCACTATTTGCAGTGAATGTTGTTGGAGCAGAAGACGCTGCATTTGCTCCTGTTAAAGTAAATATACCTAGCGTTGCAATTAAAACTGCTAGTATTATTAATTTGAATTTATGCATTTTTAACTTTTTCATTTAAAATCCCCCCAATTTGTTTTTGTGCCTATATTATAGCACTTTTTTTTTAAATATGCAATATATTTCGAAAAATATGTGACTTTTTTTTCAAAATGTCCGCTTTTGTATTTTCGTTTACAAAACAAAAT
>CAMMMH010000015.1 GCA_946497955.1 uncultured Mycoplasmatota bacterium
TTATATACTAATGTTTCACGTGGAACATATAAAGAAGTTAATAAAACTATATAGAAAAGCAGTAAAATTATTTCCCGGGAAATAATTTAGGTAGAAGTAAGTATTAAATTTATACTTTATTTCAACTTTATATATCAATGTTTCACGTGGAACATGTAAAGAAGTAGATAAAAATATATAGAGAAGTAGTAAAATTATTTCCCGGGAAATAATTTGATATCTATTTGTATTTTTTCTACTTGAAATAATTATTATTTTCCTGTATACTTTAGTCGTGCAATAAATTAGTTTGGAACCAGGTCAGGATGGAAACATAGCAGCCTTAACAAATTTAATTTATGTGCACTTTTTTTATACTATAAAAAGGAGATTGTTATATGAATGATTATCAATATATGTTGTTGGCTATAGAAGAAGCAAAGAAAGCTTATGATAATGATGAGGTTCCGGTTGGTGCTATTATTGTTCAAAATGGTAAAGTTATTTCTTCTGCTCATAATAGAAAGGAAGAGTGCCAATGTCCTCTTGAACATGCTGAATTAATTGCTATTAAAAGTGCCTGTGGAAAAAATAATAACTGGAGGTTAACTAATGCGGTGATGTACGTAACATTAGAACCCTGTCCTATGTGTGCTAGTGCTATTAAACAGTCTAGAATTAGTAAAGTTGTATATCTATTAGATAATAGTAATGATAATATACGAGAAATCGTTAATAATATTTTTAATTCAGAAGATGCAAATAAGCCTGTGGAAAAAGTAAAATTAGATATTTCAAAGTTTAAAAGTGAAGATGTAAGAATGCTAAGTGATTTTTTTAAGAAAAAACGTAATTGAACAAATGTTTTATATGTTATTTTCTTCTTTTGTTTGTTATACTAATTGTGTTTAGTGAGGTGAAAACATTATGTATCAAGCTTTATATCGTAAATATAGACCTACTGTTTTTGATGATGTAGTTGGACAGAATGTAGTAGTTAATACTTTAAAAAATGCAATTAAATATAATCATATAAATCATGCTTATTTGTTTTCTGGTCCTAGAGGTACTGGTAAGACAACAATTGCCAAGATATTCGCAAGATCTGTTAACTGTTTAGAACCAGTTGATGGTGTTGCCTGTGGGAAATGTAAAAGTTGCTTATATTCTTTTTCTAAAGAGTGTATGGATATTATTGAAATAGATGCTGCCTCTAATAATGGCGTTGATGAAATAAGAGAACTTCGTAGTAAAGTTAATATTTTGCCTAGTGAATTAAAATATAAAGTATATATTATAGATGAGGTTCATATGTTATCAATTGGCGCTTTTAATGCTTTACTTAAAACTATTGAAGAGCCTCCAGAACATGTTATTTTTATATTAGCTACTACAGATCCACAGAAAATACCTGCAACAATAATATCTAGATGTCAATGGTATTCTTTTAAGAAGATTAGTAATGATGATATAAAGAAAAGATTATCAGAGATAGTTAAAGCTGAAAATATAAAAATTGAAGATAATGTTCTTGATAAGATTGCTCAAGCTTCTGATGGGGGACTTCGTGATGCAATTGGACTTCTTGATAAATTAAGAGCTTTTTGTACTGATGAGATTACTTTAAATGATTTTTATGAGATAAATGGGGAAGTTAATGAGGAAGAATTAAAAAAACTAGAGGATTTAATATTTTCTTATGAAATAAGCGATGTTCTTTCAACTATTGAAAGCTATTATCAAAATGGTAAAAATTTAATACAAGTAGTTAAACAGTTGATGATTCTTATAAAAGATGAGCTTTTTGACCATTATCTAAATGAGTCTGTGCTTTCTTTTGATGAAGAAGAACTTGTTAATTTTCTAAATTTATTGAATGAACATCTTGTTGAATTAAAAAAGGCAGATGATGTTAGATTGTCTGTTGAGATATTCTTATTACATTATATTAATGAACATAAAAATAAAGATTCTAAGGTGGAAGTTAGGAGTCAAGCAAATACTAATAATATAAAAGAAACTTCTTATGTAAGACCTGCAAAAGAAGAAAAAACTATATCCACAGATACTGTGGAAAAAGAAAATAAAGAAAAAACTTTATCAACAGAAGTTGTTCAAAAAAATAATGAGCAAACTCAAAAATATAAAGAGTTAATGTTAATAAGAAGTAAGAATACAATGATAGAAGCAGTTAAAGATGAACTTAATAAAGAGACTGCTAATCTTGAAAAGCTTAATGATTATACATTTGATCCTAATAATGGTTACCTTGCTTGTGAACTTTTAGATGGTAAGATTAGGGCTTCTAGTCTTAAGAATATTGTTATTAGTTATGATTATGAAGGAATGGTAGATAAGTTAAGTAATCATTTTGATAAATTAAATGACTTTTATAATGAAAAGACAGGTTCATCTAAAAAAATTGCTTTTATTACAACAGCAAAGTGGAATGAGTTAAAATTAGAATACATTAATCTACATAAACAAGGTAAACACTTTGAATATCAAGAAGAACCTGTATTGAATACTTTAGGAGAAGATGATAAAATAAATAGTGAATCTAAAGACTTAATAAGTAAAACTATTGAGATGTTTGGAGATTTAGTAGAAGTTGAATAGAAAGAAGGAATATTATGAATATACAAGCGATGATGAAACAAGCTCAGAAATTACAAAGTGATATGATGAAAGTTAAGGACGAAATCGATAAGATGGAGTTTTCTAGTACTAATGGCTTAGTAACAGTTAAAATTAATGGTAAGAAAGAAATAATAGATGTTAAAATTGCCAACGATTCTGATTTTTCTAGTGATGATTTAGAAATGCTTCAAGATATGATAGTTATTGCAGTAAATGATGCAATGAAACAAGTAGATAAAGTTACAGAAGAGAAAATGGGACGTTTTAGTTCTATACCTGGGTTATTTTAATGTATCCTGATAGTTTAAAGAACTTAATAGAGAGTTTTGAAAATTTTCCAGGAATAGGGGAAAAGACGGCAGAACGGATGGCTTTTTCTGTTCTTGGGTTTGATGAAGATAAATTTAGATTGTTACAAGAAAATTTAGAAGATGTTAAAAATAATATTCATCCATGTAAGATATGTAATACACTTACTGATAAAGATGAATGTATGATATGTAGTTCTGACTTGAGAGAAAAAGGGACTATTTTAGTGGTAGAAGATTCTAAAATAGTGTTCTTGTTTGAAAAGTTAGGGACTTATAAAGGTCTATATCATGTTATTAATGGACTTATTTCACCACTTGATGATGTTAATCCTGAAGATATAGGACTTGATAAATTATTAGATAGAGTTAAGAATGAAAATATTAAAGAAGTAATACTTGCTTTAAAACCTAGTGTGGAAGGAGAGATAACTTCTTTATATATTAAAAAAATACTAGAAGGAATGAATATTGTTGTTACAAGACTTGCTAGTGGGGTACCTATAGGTGCTGATATGGAATATATAGATACTCTTACTTTGGAAAGAGCTTTAGAAGATAGAAAAGAACTTTCATAATTATAAATACTTTGTCATATGCTTTATTAGGTGAAGACTATGAAGCAAATTATGAAGAAAGTATGGCATGTTTTACAAAGAATAATAATTAGTACTTTTATACTGTATGGATATAATTTAATTGCAACAAGATTTAACTTAGTTATTCCTATTAATGTTATTACAGTAGGCTCTGTTAGTTTACTTGGGTTTCCAATGCTCTTTGTTTTGGTTTTATTAAAAGTATTAATGTTTTAAAGGTGGTGTCTAATGGATTTAGAAGTAGAGTCTTTACAGCCTAAATTTTATAATGAGATAAATAAAGCTCTTGATAAGGGCTTTTTGTCGCATGCATATCTAATAGAGACTAATAATAATAGTTTAGAGGTTGTTAAGAAATATATTCTTTTCTTAGTAGAGAAAATATATGAAGACTCTTATAAAAATCATGATGTTACTATATCTAAAGATAAATTATTTCATTTAATTGAAAATAAAGAGTTTCCTGATTATATAGAAGTTAATCCTATTAATAATCAGATAAAAAAAGAACAATTACTATTTATTAGAGATGAGTTTTCTAGTAAATCTCTTTATAATACAAGAAAAGTATATGTTGTGTTTGAATGTGAAAAGATGAATGTTAGTGCTTCTAATACAATTTTAAAGTTTCTTGAAGAGCCAAGTGATGACGTAGTGGCTATCTTTGTTACTAGTAATCAATATAATATTTTAGATACTATTAAATCTAGGTGTCAGATTATAAGGCTTCAATATGAAGATAGTAGTGATATTATTTTTAGTGATGATGTTCTTTCTTTTGTTGAAGATATAAATAATAGAAAGAATGAGGACTTGTTACTTAAGTTTAATTATTATAACAATAACTTGTTTAAAGATAAGAGTATGGCAACTAATTTTATTAGAGAAGTACTTAAGTATTATGAAGTATTATTAAATAAAAAAGATGGCACTACTAAACTAGAAGAGATAATTAATATTGTCTCTATATTAGATAAAAGTTTTAAAAAATTAAAATATAATGTTAATATGAAGTTATGGATTGATGATTTATTGCTTTCTTTGATGGAGGTGTAGGATGAAGTTATTAAAAATATCTTATATAGATGAAGTGTTTAACGATTATGATTATGTAAAATATCCTGATAATGTATTTTTTAAAATTGGTTGGGAGATTATTGTTAAAAGTGATGATATGTTAAAGATTGCATCTATAGTGAGTATAGAAGATGAAGAAAATATAGATGTTACTACTTCTTTTGTTAGAGTTGCTACGAAAAGAGATAGGGAACAACATAATAAAAATAAAAAAGACAGTATAGAGGCTTTAACTTTTGCTCAAGAAAAATCTTTAGAGCTTAATTTGGATATGCATTTTATTTCATCATTTTATACGTTTGATAGAAAACAATTATTTCTTTCTTATACAGCGGATGCTAGGGTTGATTTTAGAGAACTTGCCAAAGTATTAGCACAACGTTATAAGACAAGAATTGAACTTAGACAAATTGGGGTTAGAGATAGAGCAAAGAAAGTAGGAGGACTTGGTCCTTGTGGGTTATTTTTATGTTGTAGTACCTTTTTAACTGACTTTGCTAGTGTTTCTATTAATATGGCAAAAAATCAGTTTCTAGCTTTAAATCCTACAAAGATAAATGGAAGTTGTGGTAGACTTTTGTGTTGTTTGAACTATGAAGATGAAGTTTATACAGAGTTGAAGAAAGGTATGCCTAATATTGGTAGTTTAGTAGAAACAAAAGAAGGTTTAGGTAAAGTTACAGAAGTAGATGTGTTTAAGAGAACATATAAAGCAGAGTTTAAAGATAAGGGAGTAATAGAGTTTAGTGTTAATGAGTAAAAAAATGGAGTTTTTACATAATGGTAAGAACTTAATATTCTATTATGATGATGACTACTTTAAGATTACTACTGATAACCTTGCTCTTGCTAATTTTATTAAAATAAAAAGTAAAGATAAATTATTAGTAGAGTTTGGTAGTGGACTTATGGCTATACCTTTACTTCTTTCTACTAGAACTAATATAAAGATAGTGGGAATTGAAAAAGATGATAAAGCTTCTAAACTTTCAGAGATGACGATAAAAGATAATCATTTAGAGGAGAGAATTAAAGTTATTAATGATGATATTAATAATTTAGATAAATATTTTCCTATTAACTCTATTGATGTTATAGTTTGTAATCCTCCATATTTTCTTTTAGAGAATGAATCTAGTGTTAGTAATAAAGACTATTTAAAGATGGCTAGACATGAAGGTAATATGACTATAGAGATGATAGCAAGATTATCAAAAATCTATTTAAAAGATGGAGGAAGTCTATTTTTGATACAAAGAGCGGATAGATTGTTTGAAATTAGAGATGTTTTAATTAAGAATAATTTGGCGATTAAAGAGATTCAGTTTATTTATCATGATTTAGAGAAATGTGGCAAGTTAGTATTAGTGGAAGCGAGGAAAAGTGGTAAGGAACATGGATTAAAGGTGTTAAAGCCTATTATTTTAGAGAAAGAAAGTAGTGATGTTAATGGATAAACCAAGTTTATATTTGATACCAACTCCAATAGGTAATTTGGATGATATTACTATTAGAGGGCTAAAGACTTTAGAACTTGTTGATGTTATACTTTGTGAAGATACTAGGGAGACTTCTAAATTACTTAGTAAATATAATATAAAAAATAAATTAGTTAGTTGTCATGAGTTTAACGAAGATAAAATGAAAGATAAAGTACTTGGCTTTTTAGAATCAGGTTTAAATGTTGGTTTAGTTACTGACCAAGGTACTCCTTTAATTAGTGACCCTGGATACAGAATAGTTGACTATATTTCATCACATGATTATAATATTGTGAGTTTACCAGGGGCGACAGCCTTTGTTCCTGCTTTAACTATTTCTGCTCTAGCACCGCAACCTTTTACTTTTTATGGCTTTCTTAATGCAAAGAAAAATAAACAGATAAAAGAATTAGAGACTTTAAGAAACCATCCTTATACATTAATATTTTATGAGGCACCTCACAGATTAATAGATACTTTAAATAATATTAAAGATGTTTTTGGTGATAGAAATATTTGTGTAGTTAGAGAAATATCTAAAAAGTATGAACAGGCAATTAGAGGTAAAATAAGTGAAGTATTGGCAAGTGATTTTCCTATTAAGGGAGAATTTGTTATTGTGGTAGAAGGTGCTAAGTTAGAATTTGACTTTAATAGTATGAGTATTGTAGAACATGTTAATTATTATATAAAAGATGGTAATACTAAAAATGATGCTATTAAGTTAGTAGCAAAAGAAAGAGGTATTCCTAAGTCTATTTGTTATAAAGAATATCTTGATAATAATAAATAAATTATTTCCCGGGAAATAATTTTAGAGGTGGTTTTAATTATGAAATTAATTGTTGGACTAGGTAATGTTGGAAAAGAATATGAAAATACAAGACATAATATGGGATTTATGTTAGTAGATAGGTATTTAGAGTATAAAAATATTCCTTTAAAATTTAAAGAAAAGTTTAATGCTATGTATGTAGAGACTACTATTAATAATGAGAAAGTTATCTTTATTAAACCTACTACTTATATGAATAATTCTGGTATTGCAGTTAGAGCTTTTCTAGACTTTTATAAATTAGATGTTCAAGATGTCTTAGTAATTAGTGATGACCTTGATTTAGATTTAGGTAAGTTTAGATTAAGAAGAAATGGTAGTAGTGGAGGACATAATGGGTTAAAGAGTATTATTTCCCATCTTGGAACTGATGGTTTTAAAAGACTTAGAATAGGTATTTCTAATGATAAAGATGATGTTATTAATTATGTCTTATCTAAATTTAGTAAGAAGGAACTTAATGAGATAGATACAATGTTTGATACCTTAGTTAATGTTTTAGATGATTATTTTGTAATGGACTTTACCTCTTTGATGAGTAAATATAATAGAAAGGGGTAATTATGAAAATATTTGATAACTTCTTTGAGAAAATTTATGATAAAGATATCGCTCTTACAGGGATGACTGAAGAGCTTTTTGCCGTTTATGTAAATAAGCTTTATGATAACAAGAAAAACATTTTGATAGTTACTTCTAATCTAGTAGAGTCTAATAGTTTATATAGAAGTATTAGTAATTATACAGACAATGTATATTTGTTTCCAATGGATGATTTTTTAACTAGTGAAGCGATGGCGATTAGTCCTGATTTAATGGTTACAAGACTTGAGACAATGGAAGCGATTAGTAAGGATAGTCATGCTATTGTTATTACTAATTTAATGGGTTATTTAAGATATTTACCTCCAAAAAAAGAATATTTAAAGAGTGTTTTATCTTTAAAGGTAAATTATGAGATTAGTCCAAAAGAGTTAGTAGAAAGACTTACTAATATAGGTTATGAGAGGACTACTTTAGTTACAAAGACTGGGGAAATTGGGGTTAGAGGTTTTGTTATAGATATTTTTCCATTAGGTGAATCTAATCCTGTTAGATTAGAGTTTTTTGGCGATACAATAGATTCTATTAGATATTTTGATGGTAAAAGTCAAAAGTCTTTAAATGAAATAAAAAGTATTGAAATATATCCTTATACAGAAATATTTTCTAATGATACTTTTATTCCAGAAGAAAAAAGGAATACTAAGTATTTAAGTGAATATGGCAATGTAACTAATATTGGTGGTTATCTAGATAATCATGTAATTATTTATAAAGATAAAAGTGCGATATTAATTAATTATAAACAGATATGTACAGATATTTTAGAGTATAGAGAAGAAAAGGATACTGACTTTAAAGGTAGTTATATGTTTTCCTTTGATGATATTTATGAAAACAATGCTCTATATTACTTAACTGTAGATAATTTAGATAAGTCTTTAAAGATAATAGATTTTAAGAGTAAGGAATTACCTTTATTTAATGATGATATAGAGGGTATTACTAAGTATATTAGAGAAAAGTTATATGCTAATTATACAGTTATTGTTTGCTTAAAAGATTATCAGTTACATAGTTTTAGAAGTAAGATATCTTTGCCTATTATGGATACTACAATGGATGAAATTTATCCTAATAAGCTTAATTTAGTTAACTTTAGTTTAGATAGTGGTTTTCAGTATAAGAATTATATCTTTTTAACAGGTAGAGAATTATTTAGAAATAATGAGAAGGTTAAGAAGTATAAGACTAAGTTTAAATATAATACCAAGATAACTGATTTAAATAAATTAGAGATAGGGGATTATGTTGTTCATCAAGTTCATGGTATTGGTATTTATAATGGTTTAAAGACTTTAAGTCAACAAGGTGTTTTAAAAGATTATATAGAAGTTTTATATCAAGGTAATGATAAGCTTTATATTCCTGTAGAAAAAATTGATATGCTTTATAAATATACTGGTAAAGAAGGAGTTAGGCCTACTATTTATAAACTTGGTGGTAAAGAATGGGAAAAGGTTAAAGCTAGAGTTAAAAGTAAAGTTCAAGATATGGCTAATGACTTGTTAAGAGTGCAAGCGGAACGTGAAAGCCAAAAAGGTTTTGCTTTTTCTTCTGATAATGAGTTACAAAAAGAGTTTGAAGATGCTTTCCCTTATGTGGCAACTAATGACCAGTTGCTTGCTACTAAACAGATAAAAGAAGATATGGAGAAGGTCTCTCCTATGGATAGGCTATTAGTAGGAGATGTTGGTTTTGGTAAGACAGAAGTTGCTTTTAGAGCAGCCTTTAAAGCGATTATGGATAATAAGCAAGTATTACTTTTATGTCCAACAACTATTCTTTCTAGTCAGCACTATAAAAATGCATTAGAGAGATTTAAAGATTTTCCTGTTAATATTGGGCTTTTAAATAGATTTACTAGTACAAGAGAACGTAATAGGATACTAGAAGAGTTAAGAGAAGGAACAATTGATTTTGTTATTGGTACGCATAGGATACTTAGTGATGATATTAGACCTAAGGATTTAGGATTATTAATTATTGATGAAGAGCAGAGATTTGGAGTTAAACATAAAGAGAAGTTAAAACAATATAAGAGTACTGTAGATGTTTTAACTTTAACGGCTACACCAATTCCTAGAACTTTACAAATGTCTATTGCAGGTATTAGAAGTTTGTCTTTAATCGAGACTCCTCCAAGAGATAGATATCCAATACAGACTTATGTTATCGCTTATAATAAACAACTTGTTAGAGAAGCGATAATGAAAGAGATGTCTAGGGATGGGCAAGTATTTTTGTTATTTAATAATGTAGAAAATATTGAGCAAGAAGTAATGGAAATTGAGAATCTTGTCCCAAGTGCTAGAGTTATTTATGCCCATGGTAGAATGGATAAGACTAAAATTGAAGATGTTATGCAGTCATTTATTGACCATGAGGCAGATGTTTTAGTATGTACAACGATAATAGAGACAGGTATTGATATTCCTAATGTTAATACATTAATTATTTTAGATGCTGATAGATTTGGTCTTGCACAGTTATATCAGATTAGAGGTAGAGTTGGTCGTAGTAACAAAATCGCTTACTGTTACTTAATGTATCAAGAACATAAAGTATTAACAGAAACTGCAGAAAAACGTTTAAAAGTTATTAAAGAGTTTACAGAGTTAGGTAGTGGTTTTTCTATTGCAACTCGTGATTTATCTATTAGAGGTGCAGGGGATATTTTAGGTAGTAAACAAGCAGGCTTTATTGATAGTGTTGGTATTGACCTTTATTTAAAGATGCTTAATGAAGAAGTAGAACGTCTTAAAGGTAATGTTGTGGAAGAAGATAGCGAAGAAGAATCTAATAAAACATTACTTAATGTATCTACTCATATAAGCGATGATTATGTAACTGATGATGATTTGAAGATTATGATTCATAGAATGATTAATGAGATAGACAGTAAAGAGAAACTTGAAGAAGTTAGAAGTGACTTAGAAGATAGATTTGGTAAACTTAGTGAAGATATCATTGTTTATATGTATGAAGAGTGGTTTGAGAAACTTGTTAAACAAGTGGGTGTTACTAAAGTTAGTGAAACTAAAAATACTATTGAACTTTACTTTGATAAAGAATCTACTAGTAAGTTAAATACAGAAGATTTATTTATGAATGCTTATACAATTACACCTATGTTTAGATTTAAAAGTAGAGAGAGTGACTTAACTATTATTTTAGATATCGTTAAATTAGATAAGCATCCTATCTATTATTTAGTCGCTTTGTTATCTAGTATGGTGGGGTAAGTTTTTATTTACAAAATGATAAAAATATTGTATTATATGTGGCAAATGAAGGGTGAGAGGTTTTGTGAAAGAAAATACTTTTGATGTTCCAGCCTATAAGTTTTTTGCTTGGAAGATAAATGATGGGCTAAAATATCATTCATATGATGACTATAATTTTTCAATTTCTAAAACTAATAATAGTATTATAATTATTCCCTTTGAAAATATAGATGGATTAAATGTTCAAGAGGTTCAGACTTTATTATCTACATCTGAGATAGTTGTTAGTGGTGGATTATATTATAGCTTCAACTATGGTGAAGGCAGAGTTTCTCAAAAGCTTGACAATTCAAATTGGATTTATTTTGCTCCTGATTATCTTAATGAACATAGAGAAGAAACTATTGATAGATTATTAGAAGAATTTATGGAAAGAGATTATATGTCAAAAGATGAATACACTAAAAGAATGTATAGATGTTTTTTTGAAAGATATCAAGATGGTAGTTATGAGAAAACTAAAGAAAGAGTTAAGAGATTAGAAATGCAAAGTAATAATAAATAATAATATTTTATGAATAGAGCTTAGGCTCTTTTTCTTTTGTCCTCTTGACTAAAACCTTTTATCTTCTTATACTTATTAGTAGAATTGGAGGCTATGAATATTGTGGTTAAAGAGGATATTTTGAAGCAACATAAAGAGATTTTAATGACAGCAGGGGTTGAACTTGCTACTAATAATACTAATTCTTTAATAGAAGATGATATTATTAATGGAGTTATTGAAGTACCACTTGAAGCGATGGATACTGTTAAACAAAGAGTTCTTAATATCGCTAAACATAATAATTTAATCTTAAATAGTGATAAATTTAATGAAGTTTTAACTAGTTATAAAGATGACTTAAAGAAAGAGGTTAGAAATATTTTTAAAAGACGGATAGATATAATTAAAGATAATTATTCTAAGATGGATGATGATAAGCCATTAGAGTTGGTTAAGAACTTGAAGAAAGAATTAGTTAAATTTAATAAAGATGCTAAAAAAGAAGAGAAGCAAGTACTTACTAGTCTTGTTAAAGAGAAGCTTGTAAGTAATTTAGATTTGATAGTTAAAGATAGTAATCCTAACTTTAAAAAAGATGCTACTAAGTTTTTACAAACAACTTATGTTAAACAGATATTAGAGACTGTTGATATGAAAATTTTAGTTAAAGATACGATACTTCTTAATAGTCTTAAAGAACAGATAGAAAGGTTTGTTTTTACTAAAGAAAATTCTCATTTATTTGATTAAATGAGTATTTTTTTTGTTTCTTTTGTTAACTGGAAATAATTACCAGAGAAAAAAAGTCCTTCTTACGTATATAATATCAATAGATAGCATAATTTTGATGGTATAAAATGGGCTGATATTGGAATAATACTACTGAAAAGGAAGGAGAGCTTATGAAGACAACAGGTGTAGTTAGAAGAGTTGATGACTTGGGAAGAATTGTAATTCCTAAAGATATTAGAAAATCTCTTAGAATTAGAGATGGTGAGAGTTTAGAATTTTTTGTAGATAAAGAGACAATAAGCTTAAAGAAGTTTTCTACTAGTGATGTTTTAAGTGATATTGCACAGTCTTTACTTGATACTATTTATATGACTATTAGTAAGAATATCTTTGTTACAGATAGAGATAAGTTTGTAGCAGGTACTGGTAAGTATAAAAAAGAGTTTTGTGGATGTAATATTTCTACTAAATTAGAAGAGTGTTTATTTGAAACAGAGAGTCTAGTTAAAGGAACTTGTCAGATAGAAGAGATAGTAGATAGTAAAAATTCAGGTGAAGAGTATAAGTATATTATTAGCCCTATACTATCAGATGGTGAGATTATAGGACTTGCTTTAATGCTTAATGAAGATGGTAAGAGTTTTACTGAAGAAGATGAACATATAATACAAATAATTGCTAATTTCTTATCAAAATATCTTGAAGATTAACTTCTCTTGTGTTAGAATAGCGTTATTAAAAGTTGTGATGAAGAGTCTTATAACTTCTAGTTATAGAGAGTTCTTGGTAGGTGGAAAAGAAACGAATGATATTATAAGATATGGCTTCTGAACTTTCATATTGATATGTAAGTATGAACGTGCTAAGCGTTAATTAGAATAAGTGTACAAGATTTATTGTAAAGAAAGGTGGTACCACGGGGTTAACTCGTCCTTTTGATATGATAAATCTTTTTATTTTGAGGAGGAGATATTAATGGATAAATATTATATTACAACACCAATTTATTACCCTAGTGCAAACTTTCATATAGGGCATTGTTATACAACAATAGTTGCAGATGCTATTGCAAGATATAAAAGAAGTAAAGGGTATGATGTTTATTTTCAAACTGGTACTGATGAACATGGATTAAAAATAGAGACTAAAGCGAAGGAAGCAGGAGTTAGTCCTAAAGAATATGTTGATGAAGTAGTAGAGAATGCTAAGGATTTATGGAAAGCTTTAGATATTTCTTATGATTATTTTATTAGGACTACTGGTGAAAATCATGTTAAAGCAGTTCAAAAAATATTTACTAAGTTATATGAACAAGGAGATATTTATAAAGGAACTTATAAAGGGCTTTACTGTGTTCCTTGTGAGTCTTTTTGGACTAAAACACAACTTGTAGATGGTAAATGTCCTGATTGTGGTAGAGAAGTTAAAGAAGTAGAAGAAGAGGCTTACTTTTTAAAACTTTCTAAATATCAGGATAGATTAGTTAAATATCTAGATGAACATCCTGATTTTATAGAGCCAGAGTCTCGTAAAAATGAGATGATTAATAACTTTATTAAACCTGGTCTTGAAGATTTATGTGTTTCTCGTACTAGTTTTAAATGGGGAATTCCTGTTCCTTTTGATGATAAGCATGTTGTTTATGTATGGTTAGATGCTTTAACTAACTATATTACCTCTTTAGGGTATATGAGTGATGATGATAGTAAACTTAAGAAGTATTGGCCTGCTGACTTACATTTAGTAGGTAAAGAGATTATTAGATTCCATACAATAGTGTGGCCTATTATTTTAATGGCTTTAGATTTACCACTTCCTAAGAAAGTTTATGGTCATGGTTGGCTTGTTATAAATGGAAGTAAAATATCTAAATCTTTAGGTAATTATAGAGACCCTAGAGAATATATTGAATATTTTGGGGTAGATGCTGTTAGATATTTTGTTTTAAGAGAAGTTCCTTTTGGAAGTGATGGTAACTTTTCAGTTGAAGCTTTAATAGATAGAACTAATGCTGACCTTGCTAATACTTTAGGTAATTTAGTACAACGTACTATAAGTATGGCTAATAAGTATTTTGATGGTGTTGTTACTAATAAAGAAGTTTATGAAGATATAGATGCTTCTCTTATAGAAAAAATAAATAACTTAGATGAAGAGATTAGTAAAGATATAGATGGTCTTGAAATATCTAATGCTTTAAACAAGATATTTGAAGTATTAAGAGCTAGTAATAAGTATATAGATGAAACTACTCCTTGGGTTCTTGCAAAAGATGAGTCTAGCAAAGACAGATTAGAGACTGTTTTATATAATTTACTTGAATCTATTAGAGTATGTGCTATTAATCTTTCTTTTGCCATACCTTTTACTTCTAAAGAAATATTAAGACAGATTAATAATGAAAAGCAAGAAAATCATTATTTAAAAGATAATAAATACGAAGTAGGAATTCCTAAAGTATTGTTCCAAAGAATAGATAAAGAAAAGTTCTTAAAAGAACATGATTTGTAAAATTTTAGTGTAAACTGAAAAATAAATGGGATGATTTTGATAATTATCCTATTTTTTATGTTATAGTTGAAGGGTAGTGGCCGTAGTAACAAGTAGTATTTGAAGTCGTAAGAAAGGATAGAGTTATGACTAAAAAACGAAAGTTAGAAATTGAAGCAGTGGCATGTATAATTCTTTATGTAGTATTAGTTGTAATGGTTATTTTAGGGCATAATATATTAGATATTGGTTATTTAGTTGTGTTAACTTTTTATTTAATAAGATTGTTTTTATGTCGAAGAAGAAATAATAAATCTTGTAAATAGTAAAATACTGTTTAGAAGATTCTTTTTTTGATATAATATTTTTTAGAAAGTGGTGGTTTTATGTTTATAGATACACATTGTCATTTAAGTAAGGAAGATTATGATGATATAGATAAAGTTATTATAGAAGATAAAGAAGCAGATGTTGATAAAATAGTTGTATCTGGTTGTAGTAGAGAAGCAATAGATGAAGTAATGAGTTTTAAAGATAAATATGATATGGTTTATGTTACGATAGGATATCATCCGGAATATGCAGATAGTGTAAGAAAAGAAGATTTAGATTATTTAAAGAGTTTATTAGCGAAGAAAAAGATAGTTGGTATTGGGGAGATAGGACTTGATTATCACTATACTAAAGAAAATAAAGATAAACAGATATGGTTATTTGAAGAACAATTAAAGATAGCAGAGAATTTTAATTTACCTGTTGTAATACACTCTAGAGATGCAACACAGGATACTATTAATACTTTAAAGAAATATAAAGTAAAAGGAATAATACATTGTTTTAGTGGAAGTTTAGAGACTGCTAATATTTATATAAGTATGGGATTCTTATTAGGAATAGGTGGAGTTGTTACTTTTAAAAACTCTAAATTAAAAGATGTAGTTAAAGAATTGTCTTTAGAATCTATTGTACTTGAGACTGATAGTCCTTATCTTACTCCTGTTCCCTTTAGAGGGAAAATTAATTCTTCTAAGTATTTAGAGTTTATTGCTAACTTTATTGCTGATATAAAAAATATTAGTGTAGATGAATTAGCAGAAATTACCAGTAGAAATGCTTCAAGTTTATTTGACTTTAATAGATAACAATGCTAGTATTATCTTAAGTAGAAAATGAGGTAAAAAGATGGGTAAAAGATTTTTAAGATATTTTAGTTTTGTAATTGTTGTCTTTGCTTTAGCTTTTGTTGTATTATCTGGTAATAATAAGACTGTAGTAATGACTTCTAATATAAATAGTGTAAAGAGTTTGCAAGCAGTTCATATTGTTAATAAGTATAATTCTATTAAGGAGATGGAGAAAGCGAAAGAGCCTACTTTATATAATAACTTTTATGATGCGATTAGTGTGGCTAGTAGTAGTCCTGTAGCTTTTATGGGCACTCTTACTGCTTATGGACCTGACTGTCCAGGATGTTCTGGTAATAGTGCATGCCCACCTCGTCAAAACTTTAAAAATGGTAATATCTATTTTGAAGACCAAGTATATGGAAAAGTTAGAGTGGTTGCTGCAGATAGATCTATTCCATGTGGTAGTATTGTTAGGATAAGTGGAATCAATATATATAGTGAACCTATTCTTGCTATTGTTATGGATAGAGGTGGAGCGGTTACAGGTAACCACATGGATTTATTATTTACAAGTCAATCTAACTTGGAAGGTTTTGCTACTAGCCATAATATAAAATTTGAACTTATACGATATGGTTGGTAAATTATATGTAAAATCATTTAAAAAGTAGTTGCGTTTAATATTTTAATTTGCTATAGTTATATTGTAGAAGGAGGTTAGACAAAAGATGGGAGATAATAATAACAATTCAAAACAAGTGTTATTATCAGTGCTTGGTGTAGCAATTTTAGTTGTAGCTGTAGTTGGAGTTTCATTCGCTGCATTTACTTATAGTAAAACAGGAGAAAAAGTTAATACTATTACAACTGGTACTATTACAATGAGTTATAGTGAAACTACTAATGGTATTAATTTAACTAATGCACTTCCTATGACTGATGGTGTAGGTAAAGCTTTAAAAGATACAAATCAATATTTTGATTTTACAGTTAATGCTACTATTAGTGGTAATACAACTATCAATTATGCAGTTACTGCTACTAAAGAATCAGACAGTACTATTCCAGATACGGGAGTTAAAGTTTATTTAACTGATATGGATGGTGATGCTGATACTGAAATTGTGCCACCAACTAAAGTTTCTGAATTAGATGTGACTGCAAGTGACGTTTCAGGTGCACCAGATGATCAATTTTTATTAACATCTGATACATTTAGTGCTTCTAACTCACATGATTATCGTTTAAGAATGTGGGTAGCAGATGATTATGCTGCTCCAGCAACTGCTCAAACTTATAAGTTAAGAGTAAATGTTTATGGTTCAGCAGCTGCTCAATAGAAAAAACATAATTATATAAAAGTGTCTAATCTCTGACACTTTTTTCTTTTTTTAGAAAAGTAATTGCTATTTTAGTTAGTTTTATGCTATAGTTGTATTGTAGAAGGAGGTTAGACAAAAAATGAAAGAGAATAATAATAACTCAAAACAAGTGTTATTATCAGTTCTTGGTGTAGCAATTTTAGTTGTAGCTGTTGTAGGAGTTTCATTTGCAGCATTTAGCTATAGTAAAACAGGAGAAAAAGTTAATACAATTACAACTGGTACTATTTCAATGAATTATGTTGAAGGTGAAAATGCTATTAACTTAACTAATGCACTTCCTATGACTGACGATGTTGGTAAAGCTTTAGCTGATACAAATCAATATTTTGATTTTACTGTAAGTGCTAAGATTACTGGTGATGCTACAATTAATTATGCTATAACTGCACAAGAAGCTAATGAGGAAGCAGAATCTGCTATTCCTAATACAGGAGTTAAAGTTTATTTAACTGATATGGATGGTGATGCTGATGATGAAATTTTAGCACCAACTAAGGTAAGTGAATTAACTGCAACTACTGGTAGTGAGCCATCTGGAACACCAAGTGGTCAATTTATTCTTCATACTGGTACATTTAGTGCTACTAGTTCACATGATTATCGTTTAAGAATGTGGGTAGCTGATGATTATGCTGCTCCAGCAACTGCTCAAACTTATAAGTTAAGAGTAAATGTTTATGGTGCTGCTGCTGCTCAATAGGAAAAGCATAATTATATAAAAGTGTCTAATCTCTGACACTTTTTCTTTTTGGAAAATGATTGCTATTTTATTCAGTTTTATGCTATAGTTGTATTATAGAAGGAGGTTAGACCAAAAATGAAAGATAATAATAATTCAAAACAAGTATTATTATCAGTACTTGGTGTAGTAATTTTAGTTGTTGCTGTTGTAGGAGTTTCATTTGCAGCTTTTAGTTACAGCAAGACAGGAGAAAAAGTAAATACAATTACTACAGGTACTATTACTATGAGTTATAGTGAAAATACTAATGGTATTAACTTAACGGATGCTTTGCCAATGTCTGACGAACAAGGTAAGGCTTTAGCTGGAGAAAATAATGTTTTTGATTTTACTGTGACTGCTACTATTAATGGTTCTGGTACTACAACAATTAATTATGACGTAACAGCAACTAAAGAGAGTGATAGTACTCTTGATGATAGTGCTGTGAAGGTATATTTGACTAATATAGATAGTAATGCTGATACTCAAGTTTTGAAACCTACTAAAGTTTCTCTTTTATCAACTACTGGTAGTTCTGAAGCAAGTGGTGCTCCTAGTGGTCAATTTAAGCTTACAACTGGAACTTTTACATCTACAGGAACACATAAGTATAGATTAAGAATGTGGGTAGCTGATGATTATTCTAACTTAGGTAGTTCAGGAACTTATAAATTGAGAGTAAGTGTATATGGTGCTGCAGCAGCGCAATAGAGTTTTAATTTCTAGAAAAGTGTCTAATCTCTGACACCTTTTTCTTTTCTTGCTAAACTTCAATAGATGTGTTATATTTTTATTGTAGGAGGCTTTATATGAAAAAGGAAAATAGTAATAATTCTAAGTCAATTGTACTAATTATAGTTTGCATTATTATTTTAATTTTAGCTGTAGTTGGAGTAAGCTATGCTGCTATTTTTTATTCTAAGGCAGGAGAAAAAGTTAATAGAGTTACAACTGGTACTATGACTATGAGTTATAGTGAGAATACTAATGGTATTAATTTAACTAATGCACATCCTATGACTGATGATATTGGTAGAAATTTAAATGATACAAATCAATATTTTGATTTTACTGTAAATGCAACTATTGGTGGTAATGTTATAATTGATTATGTTGTTACTGCTACTAAAGAAGGAGATAGTACTTTGCCAGATAATGCAGTAAAAGTATACTTAACTAATTTAAATAGTGGAACTGAATCTCAGGTTTTGGCTCCAACTAAAGTTTCAGATTTACAAATTACTTATCAAAATACAGCTGGTGCACCAGATGGGCAGTATGTTCTTTTTTATAGCACTTTTAGTCAAACTGAAGCTCGTAATTATCGTTTAAGAATGTGGGTTGCTAGTGATTATGTTCTTCCAAGTTTTAGTCAAACTTATAAATTACGAGTAAATGTTTATGGTAGCATAGTTGAATAAGATATTAGATGTGGTACAGTTTATCTGTACTTTTTTCTTTACCTAAAAAAATTAGTGTGATACAATTATTTTAGAATACGAGGGAGTGTAATTATGGATAATCAAAATTATAATGATGAAGTTATAAAAAAAGAATCAAACAATAAAATATTTATTATTATTATTTGTTTACTTATTTTTATTATTATGGTAATTGGTGTTTCAGTTGCAACTTTTACTTATACAAAGGAAAATAAAAGTATTAATACGATAAGTACAGGTAATATTTATTTGAATTATACAGAAGATACTAATGGAATTAATATTACAAATGCTTATCCAATAGCTGATGAAGTAGGAAAAACTTTAACTAATGAAGATCAATATTTTGATTTTACAGTTGAAGCTTCGCTAGAAGGTGATGTTGCTGCTAAATATGAAGTGTCAGCAGAGAAAGAAACTTCTTCTACATTAGATAATGATGAAGTTAAGTTATACTTAGAAAAGAAAGTTAATAATTCATATCAAGAAGTAATGGCTCCTAAGCGTTTTACTCCTCTTAAAGAGAGTACAGATTTAGGAACAATGGCAGGTACGATGTTATTAGACAGTGGTACTTTATCTAAAAGTTCAACTATTAATTACCGTTTAAGAATGTGGGTTGATGAAAATACTATATTAGATAATTTAGAAAAAAGTTTCGGAGTTAGAGTTTCTATTAAAGCAAAAGTTGATTTAGCAGAATAAATTTCTCATAATGACTTTTTCTTCTTTTTAAGTTGTGATATTATATACTTTAGAATAATAAGTGGGTGATAACTCAATGAAAAAAAATAATAAAGAATGGTTAACTACAGTGAAAAAAGCATTTCATTTTATTACAACAGTACTAATGTATTCCATTTGTTTAATAATGATAATTGTTTTCTTAGTATTTGTAGTTAATTTTATAGATAAACAATATAATTTGAAGTCAGGAGAAAATAAAAAAGACCTTTTTTCAGCTTATACAATAGTTAGTCCTTCTATGGTTCCAGCAATTAATGTTTTAGATGTTGTTGTTACTATGAGAGTAAATAGTCCTGAAGATTTGGAGAAAGGTGATATTATAACTTTTAATTCTACTGATTATAGATATTCTGGTGTTCTTGTTACACATAGAATTGTTGATATAGAAAAAACTAGTAGCGGTGAATATTTATTTACTACAAAAGGAGATAATAATAATACTCAAGATTCTTCAAGAATTAGTTTTGATGAAATATATGGTAGTGTTTTATTTAGAATTCCTAAAATAGGTTATATTCAATATTATCTTAGTTCGGTTTTAGGATGGGTTGCTATTATTATAGTTCCTGCTGTTATTATTATAGGCTATGATATTTATAAACTAATTAAAACTTTAAGGTCTAATGATAATGGTTCTACAAAAAGTGAAAATAAAGAAAAAAAGAAGAAAAAAATCAAGAAAGAAAAAGAAAAGAGGTTTAAAAAATGAAAAAAATAATTTTATTATTGTTGGCTGGAGTTGCTTTATTTGCTTTTATTTTTACGACTTCAATACTGTGGTATAGATTCTTTTATAATGATTCTACTGTTATAAATGATGTCGGTTCTGTTAATGTTCAACTTGGTGATAACAACGTAATAGATGAAAGTGGTTTCATTCCTTTAGATGATGAGACCGCTAAAAATATTACTCCATATGAGTTTAAGGTTGAAAATAATAGTAACGGTGATGCTTTATATACTGTTTTGTTAGAAGATGGTATGATTAGTGATGATGCTAATTATACTAATAAGGAATTACTTTCAAGAAATCAGCTAAGATATCAGTTATCTTTAAATGGTAATGTTATTAAAGTTGGTAATTTAAGTGAAATTGAAAATAATGTTTTAGATACTAGGAATATAGCTTCTTCACAAGTTAATAATTATCAATTACGTATCTATGTAGGCGAGTCTTTCCAAAACACTGATTGGCAGAATAAATATTATCATTTTAATATTAATGTACAAATGGAGGATGAAAATGTATGAAAAAGTTTCTTTTAGAATATGCTAATGTTTTTGCTTATACTATTACTGGTTTAATTTTTGGCCTTGCTTTCTTTTTGCTTTTTATTAACTTCTATCATATGCAGGAGCTGGCTGAAACTGTTGATGTTAGTTCTTATAATGATACTAATAAGGCAACTGTAGAAAGTAAAATTGAAACTATAAGAAATAATATAAGTGTTTATAATCAATCTACTTATACTGGTTCTCTTAATATATATGGGCTTAATACTGTTCAGCTAAAATTACAGGATTGTCTTGAAATATTAGAAAGTGAAGATATGATGAAATATTTTGAGTTAGATGAGATAGGTATTAAGGATAGTTATAATTTTACTTTGGATTTTAAAAATAAAATATTAAATGACTGTTTAGTTATGCAGGTTAAATCTATGTTTAATACTGATACTGTGTCAATGTTACCTAATTTTAATGTTATAAAGCCTTATGTAGAACTTAATTTAGACACTTTGCTTGATTCTACTAATTATGTTCAAAGTAATATTGAAAATTCTGATCATTATTATTTCAGTACAGAAACTAATAAAGCTAATTTCTTTAATTTAGTTGATGATAGTTATTCAGATGTTATGAATAGTTATCAGAATTCTCTTGATTTACTTGTAGAAGTTTCTAATTGGTATAGAAATGTAGTATTAGGAGGTTAGATAATGAAGAAAATTTTTAATTGGTTATTTTATGGTCTTAAATTTCTTCTTTTAATTGCAGCTTTGGGTTTGACTTTGTTTGTTTTAATTAGAATGAATGTAAGACTTGAAAAAAATATGATGTCAGTTTTACCAGAATTAATTCCTTTTGCACTTTTATTAATTTTGTTTATAGTTAATATGATTTTTAAACAAAAAGGTGTTAATGAAAATATATTTTATAATTTAACTTGTTGTTTGGTTTTAGCGACAATTGTGTGTGTAGCTTTAAGGGCTGTTTTGGATACTAATATGGTTCTTAATGAAAAATATGGATATGGTGTTGATTTTAACTTTTTTGATAATTTTGTTGCTTATATAAATATCATGTTATATGGTTTATCAATTGCTAATATTTTGTTTATGTTTAGGGAAAAAGAAGATAAAGTTCAAAAGTCTAAGAAATTAAAGAAAGCTTAGACTTTTTTCTTTACAATTATTTTAACTCTTAATATAATCTAAGTGTAGATGAAATTAAAGGAAGTGAGTTTTGTGGAAGAGTTTAAATTTAAGAAAAAGTTCGGACAAAATTTTTTACAGAATAAAGCTGTTATTGATAAGATTGCTAAAGTTGCTTTAGTTAAACCAGGGTCTTTAATTATAGAAGTAGGTCCTGGCAGTGGTAATTTAACTGTTGCTTTAGCAGAACTACATAAAGATAGTAATATTTTGGCTTATGAAATAGATAATAATTTAGAAGATATTCTTTCTGTTAGACTTAATGATTATAATAATGTAAAAGTCTTATTTTCTGATTTTCTTAAGGCAGATATTGCTTTAGATGTGAAGGAATATTCTTATAATAATATTTATTTTGTTAGTAATGTACCATACTATATAACTACTCCTATACTTTTTAAATTGATTGATAGTAATTTAGCTTTTGAAAAAATTGTAATGATGGTTCAAAAAGAGGTTGGGGATAGATTTTGTAGTAAAGTATCTACAAAAGATTATGGGGGTCTTACTGTTATTCTTAACTATTTTTTTGATGTGAGAAAGGAATTTGTTGTTGATAGAAATCAGTTTTATCCTAGACCTAATGTTGATAGTGTTGTTGTTTCTTTTAGTAGAAAAGAGAAGCTTGAAGAGTTAGCAGATAAAGACTTTTTTATAAAGCTTGTTCATGATAGTTTTCAGTTTAGGAGAAAGACTTTAAGAAATAATTTAAAGAAATATGATTTAGAACTTTTAGAGAGTGTTTTAAATAAATATGGATATGATTTGAGTGTGAGAGCTGAGGCTTTAGATTATAAAATATTTGTTGAGATGGCTAATACTTTATATAAATCATAATTATTTCTTTTAAACATATAATTTAATGGGTGAATTTTATGTTTAAAATTGGTGATGTTGTAACTAGGAATTCTTATAATAATGATATAATATTTACAATTATTGATATTAAAGATGATATAGCTTATTTAAAGGGAATAGATGTTAGACTTTATGCTGATAGTAGTTTAGATGATTTAGAAAAAGCTTTAGTAAATTATGATAATAATAAAGACCGTAATGATGCTTTAAAGATTAAAGATATGTTAAATTTAGATAGAAGTGAATACTTTTATTTACCAGGGAAGATTTTACATATCGATGGGGATAAGGATTACTTGAAAAGATGTATAGATTTTTATAAGGATATGCATTTAGAAGCTTATGGTGTTAATTTGGATGAAGAAAGATTTGAAAGAGATATTACTTCTTGTTTGAAAGAGTATAAACCAGATATTTTAGTTATTACAGGACATGATTCTTTTAAGAAAAATAAAGATAAGAATAATTTGTCTAGTTATCAGAATTCAAATAATTTTGTTAAGGCAACTGTTAAAGCTAGAGAATATGAGAGAAATCAAGATAAACTTATTATAATAGCAGGAGCATGTCAGTCTTTTTATGAAGATTTAATTAAAGCGGGTGCTAACTTTGCTTCTAGTCCTAAGCGGATTAATATTCATGCACTGGACCCTGCTATAATAGCAAGTGCTGTAGCATTATCTCCTAAGAATAAAGAAATTGATTTAATAAGTCTTTTAGATAAGACACATTACGGTAGTGATGGTATGGGTGGTATTATTACTAATGGTGTTATGTATGTGGGGTATCCTAGATGAATGTTGATAAAGTAAGAGATGAGGTTAAGTCTCAAGAAGGTAAGATACTTCATTTTAAATTTAATGGTAGTAGAAATCAAATAGTAGAATTTGATGGGGAAATAATAGAGACATATCACTCTATATTTGTAGTTAAATTAGTCGATGATAATAATATTAAATCTTTTTCATACAGTGATTTGATTAC
The DNA here is from genome assembly GCA_946497955.1 of uncultured Mycoplasmatota bacterium. GTDB lineage: Bacteria > Bacillota_I > Bacilli_A > RF39 > UBA660 > Onthousia. Next base: position 24,221 of record CAMMMH010000015.1, read on the forward strand.
TTCTAGTTTGGAGATACTTAAGTAGTTTATTTTATGGTATACTTAGTATAAGAGGTTGTGATTTATATGAATATTGATAACATTGCTATAGTTAGAGCGACTAATATTATTCCATTTGATGGAGTTATTAATCCTATTAGTGAAGTTCCATATTTAGTTAAACCAAATGGAATGCAGATTAGTTTTATGATTAGTGATTTGTTAACTGAACAAGGTATACTTGAATCATATGATTTTACTAAAATTAATGATGAAGAGTATCAAACAAAAAGAAAAGAAATTTTAGATAGTTATTTACCATATATTTCTTCATATAATTCAGTGGTTTTATTTTCTTTAAATGGTTTAGTTCCTGATGATATGAATAATACGTTTAGTAATAAGAATTGTGTAATTGTTGATGGTTTAAAAGAGCATATTTCTGATGTTGTTTCTTTGATGCCTACTGATACTGCTATTAAAGGAAAAGTTATTATTTCTTCAAGTGGTGTTTTGCTTATTAAAAAAGATTTTTATAATTCTTTAAGTGATTTTGATAAAAGTAGGTTATGTAATCTTAACTTTACTGTGAAAATAGTTAATGGAAGTTTAGAGGAGGCAGTAAAAGAAACTCTTACTAATAGTGATAGATTTCATTATGAAAAATTATCTTTAACAAGAAGTGCTGGTGGTTTTTTTCCTTCAGAAACTAGTGAAGATACTAAAAGAGTAATTAATGAAATAGCAATTTCTTATGATATTCCTCAAGTTTTGTATTATGATTTGCTAACAAAGAATAATGATGATATGGGTAGGCTTTCTTCTGTTGCAAGTGAATATGATAATTCTCTAATTGTTACTAATTATTATTTGGTAAATTTTTATAATTATTTGCTTTCTAATATGGGATGTTCTGCTCTTAAATCTTTTGTTCCTGATTATATGGATTCTATTGAATTTATAAAATTTTTAACTGTTGCTATTAGAAATTATGGCTTAGAAAATTATAAAAAGTTAGTAGATTCATATAATGAGCAATTAGAAAAGGAAAAAGAAATGGGTCTTTTATTAACACCAGAACAAATAGTTAATACGTATAAAGATAAGGGTAATTCATTTAATATTTAGTAAAGTAATTGACAATGTTTTAAAAATATCTTGCAAAAGTTAGTTAACTGGTATAGAATTGACTTATAAGACTTAGTATTAGGAGGTTACATATGAAAATTACATCTGTAAATGTACGTAAAATTGAAAAAGAAGGAAGTCGTATGAAAGGTATTGCATCTGTATTGCTTGATGATTCTTTTGCAGTTCATGATATTAGAATCATTGAAGGTGATAATGGACTTTTTATTGCTATGCCTAGTAGAAAGACTCAAGCTGGAGGATATCGTGATATTGCACATCCAATTAATCCAGAAGTTAGAGCAATGTTTCAAGATAAGATTATTGAAGCTTATAATAACATTAAAGATGAAGATACTAAAGAAGATTAATTCTTCTTTTTTTCATATTTTTTTTTCTTTTGCATATCATTTATTAGGTGATGATATGGAAACAAAGGAAGCAATTATTAATAATTATAATCATAGTATTACTATTACAGAAAGAAAGAACTTACTTATTACTGGAGTTAAGAAAATAGAAAACTTTGATAATGAAGAGTTTTTGTTAGAGACAGTTATGGGGTATTTGGCTGTTAAAGGGGAAGATTTGGAACTTGTTAAGTTAGATACTTTAGCAGGTAATGTTTCTATTAAAGGATTGATAAAGGGATTTTCTTATATGGATGATAATAGTGGTAAGAAAGATAAAGAAGGCTCTAGTGTCTTTAATAGACTATTTAGATAATGAGTTTAGTTGAACAAGTAGTGGCATTAATTTTTTCTTTTATATATGGGGGAGTCTTATCAGTCTTATATAATTTTAATTATAATATTCTCTTTTATAAAAATAGAGTTGTTAAGATTATATTTAATATTTTATTTGTTTTTGATTTAGTACTTATTTATTTTCTTGTTATGAGAAAGATAAATAATGCTGTTATTCATCCATATTTTTATTTATTTATTATCTTGGGCTTTTTTACTTTCTTTAATATTACTAAAAGATTTAGAAAACTAGTAAAGATGCCTGAGGTTAAGAAAAAGCCTAAAAAAGATGACCAAAAGTGTAAAGAGTGACTAGTTAATATTGAACTAGTTTTTTTATGGTTTTATAATATATCTTAGGAAAGTGGGTGAAAATTTAATGGCTAAAAGAAGAAAAAAGAAAAAGTTAGGTCCAGTACTATTACTTTGTGTTTCTTTTGCTGTTATTATTTTTACTACGTTTACAATTTTTAGATATTGGACTATGATATATAGTAAATATCAGGAAAAGGGAGAGTTAAAAAAAGAACTTGCTTCCTTAAAAGATAAAGAAGAAGAGTTGGAGTCTGATGTTAATAAGTTACAGGATTCTGATTATATAGCAAGATATGCTAGAGAAAAGTATTATTACTCTAAAGATGGAGAGTTAATCTTAAAAATACCTGAAGATGATGAAGAGGAAAGTGATAGTAAGTAATGAATATTGAAAGTTTATATAAAGATATTAAAGTAAAAGATGGTGACTTCTTAGTTTTCGCTTGTAGTTATGGTCCTGATTCTATGGCTTTATTTAAGAGTTTATTAGAACTTAGAAAAAAATATGATATTAGATTAGTCTGTGCTCATGTTAATCATGATAAAAGGTGTGAGAGTGCTAAAGAAAAAGAAGATTTAGAGAAGTATTGTAAAGAAAATAATGTAATCTTTGAATATATGAAAATAGATAGATATGGTGATGATAACTTTCATAATGAAGCGAGAAATATTAGGTATCAGTTCTTTGATGAAATTGTTAAGAAATATAATGCTAAATATCTTTTAACTGCTCATCATGGTGATGATTTGATGGAAACAATTCTTATGAGAATTGCTAGAGGTTCTACTTTAAAAGGATATAGTGGCTTTAGAAAGTTGATAAAAATGGATGGCTACTACATTTATCGTCCTTTTATAGGTTTAACTAAGAGTGAGTTATTAGATTATTGTCATAAGAATAGAGTTCCTTATGCTGTTGATAAAAGTAACTTTAGTGATGTTTATACAAGAAATAGATATCGTAAGGAAGTTTTACCTTTCTTAAAAAGTGAAGATAAAGATATCCATAAGAAATATTTAAAGTTTAGTAATGTGTTAAGCCAAGCGGATGATTTTATAGAAGAGGAAGCTAGTAAAGCGATTAGTAAAGTTATTAAGGATAATAAACTATATATAGATAAATATTTAGAGATTAATAAATTCTTAAAGAGAATTATTTTAGAGAGATTTATATCTAGTTTTTATCAAGATGATTTAATTTTAATAAATGATAAACATCTAGATTTAATAGAAAGTCTTATTAATAGTAAGAAGAGTAATGCTAAGGTTAATCTTCCTAATGATGTTGAGGTGGTAAAGAGTTATAATACTTTATCTATTAGAAGGAATCCTAATTTACTTAGTAGTTATGAAATAGAAGTAAGTAGGGAAGTAATACTTCCTAATGGACATAAGTTAGAATTATTAGATTCTGTTAAGGGTAATGGTAATAATATTATAAAATTATCTAGTAAAGATGTAACATTGCCTTTAATTGTTAGAACTAGAAAGCTTGGAGATATTATGTCTATTAAGGGAGGAGGACATAAAAAAATAAAAGATATTTTTATAGATAGTAAGATTCCTCTTGCTGATAGAGACTTATGGCCTATAGTAGTTGATAGTCGTGAAAGAATAGTTTTTGTTCCAGGATTAAAAAAATCTAAATTTGATAAGACTAATAGTGAATTTTATGATATAATACTGAGATATGAGTAGAAAAAAGGAGAGATTTCCATGAATGTAAATAAAAAAGTTGTTAAAAAAGGTTTACTACCTTATGTCTTTTTACTTCTAGTAATGCTTGGAGTTATATACTTTGTTAGTGTTGCTAATCAGAAAGTTAATGTTTTAACTTATGATGAGTTTATGAGTGATTTAGAGGCTAAGGAAGTAAGTGAGATTACTGTAACTCCTCGTGAGAGAGCACAGATTTATGAGATTACTGGTAAGTTAGACAATTATAAAGAAAATGAAAGTTTCTTTGTTAGAGTTCCATTATCTGACCAAGTAATGAAAAAGTTAGTGGAAGCTAGTGAAGCGGATGACTTTGAGTTTACTAGTGTAGCTGATCCAGAGTCTAGTACTATTTTACTTGTAATAGTTAATATTTTACCTATTGCTTTACTTGCCTTTATTTGTTTTTGGTTTTTAACTAAACAAATGGGTGGAGGTAAGAATTCTCTTGATTTTGGTAAGAGTAAAGCAAAGCTTTCTAGTGATAAGAATAAAGTTACTTTTAAAGACGTAGCTGGTCTTAATGAAGAGAAAGAAGAAGTTAAAGAGTTAATAGACTTTTTAAAGAATCCTAAAAAGTTCCAAAAGTTAGGTGCTAGAATTCCTAAGGGTGTACTTTTATATGGCCCTCCAGGAACTGGTAAAACATTACTTGCTCGTGCAGTAGCAGGAGAAGCGAATGTTCCTTTCTATTATATTAGTGGATCTGACTTTGTTGAGTTGTTTGTTGGTGTCGGTGCAAGCCGTGTTCGTGATATGTTCCAACAAGCGAAAAGAACTGCTCCATGTCTTATCTTTATAGATGAGATTGATGCTGTTGGTAGACAAAGAGGTACAGGAATTGGTGGTGGACATGATGAGAGAGAACAAACATTAAACCAATTACTTACTGAGATGGATGGATTTGGTGAAAATGAAGGTATCATTATTATTGCTGCTACTAATAGACCTGATGTATTAGACCCTGCTTTACTTCGTCCAGGTAGATTTGATAGACAAGTTGTTGTTAATTTACCTGATGTAAAGGGACGTGAAGAAATACTTAAAGTACATGCTCGTAACAAAGTATTAGCTCCTTCTGTTAATATTCCGGCACTTGCTAAGAGAACTCCAGGTTATTCTGGTGCAGACCTTGAAAACTTACTTAATGAGGCTGCTTTACTTGCTGTTAGACGTAATAAAGATGCCATTACAATGAGTGAAATAGATGAAGCTAGTGATAGAGTACTAATGGGACCTGCTAAGACTAGTGCTAAAAGAAGTGAAGCCGACCGTAAGTTAGTTGCATATCATGAATCAGGTCACGCTGTTGTTGGTATTAAGTTAAAGGGTGCTAACGATGTTCAAAAGGTTACTATTATTCCACGTGGTTCTGCAGGTGGATATAATATGATGATTCCTAGTGAAGAGAAGATTTGTAAGACTAAAACTGATTTACTTGAAGAAATTACAGGTTTACTTGCAGGACGTGTTAGTGAAGAGGTTGTCTTTGGTGAAGTTACAACAGGGGCACAAAATGACTTTGAGAAAGCTACTAAGATAGCAAGAGCTATGGTTACTGAATATGGTATGAGTGATTTAGGACCTATGCAATTAGAAGAAAGAGAAGGTAGTGCTTTCTTAGGTAGAGACTATGCTAAGAGTAGAAACTTCTCTAATGAAGTAGCTCATGAAATAGATCAAGAAATGAGAAAGATTATTGATAAGTGCTATGATGAAGCGACTAAGATAATTAAAGAAAATAGAGATTTACTTGATTTACTTGCTAAGACATTATTAGAGTATGAGACATTAACTAAAGAACAAATTGATTACTTAGTAGAACATGGAGAGATGCCTCCAGAAGAAGAGGAAACTAACTATGAGAAAATGAGTTTAACTAAGTTAAAAGAACTTGCTAAAGAAAAAGGAGTTAAAGGTTACTCTAAGATGAATAAAGCAGAACTAATAAAAGAACTTGAAAAATAGTTCTTTTTTCTGTATTATAAAGTCAGTTATCCACTTAAACTGTGGAAAAAGATGGAGGAAGTAGTTATGAAAGCTAAGAAAGCAGTGAAAAAAGAAATAGGAGAATTTAGAAAGTTTATTAGTAGAGGTGCTGTTTTAGATATGGCTATTGGTGTTATTATTGGTGGTGCTTTTTCTAAAATAGTTAGTAGTTTAGTAGATGATATATTTATGCCTTTACTTGGAGTTATACTAGGAGGACTTGACTTTAGTGGTTTATCTATTAAAATAGGTGATGCTTCTATTATGTATGGTTCTTTTATACAGAGTATTGTTGACTTTTTAATCATTGCTATTTGTATTTTTGTAATGGTTAAGATAGTTGCTAATATTAGAGATAGAGCAGATAAGAAGTTAGGAATTGAACATAAAAAAGAAGAGAAGAAAAAGGATGAACAAGTGGTGTTACTTGAAGAGATTAGAGATTTGTTAAAAGATAATAAGAAAGTTGGAGGAAAAAGATAATGGAATTATATGAATTTAGTGAAGATAGAAAGAAAATATTAGTTTATAAATTAGAAGCCAAAAAAGATGAGGTAATAAGTTATAAAAAAACAAATCTAAATCCAAATGACTTTTTTACATTAGAAACACTTAATAAAGATTTAATTGATAGTATTGTTAAAGGAGATACAATAGATAGGAGACTTTTAAATTCAAAAAATGGATATTTTTATACTAATTTAATATTTATTAATGATAGATATGTAACAGATTATGAGAGAGTAGTTAGAGAAAATTTATTAAGAAAATATTATAATAGTGATTGCTTAGATTTTAATATAGTTCAAGTAGATACTGGTAATAAAGATGCAGATCTATTTAGTCATTATTCACTTTTGCCATTAGATAAGTATGAAAGTATTTATTCGTATAAAGATTATAATACATGGTACAGATTTCCTAATATATTACGTTTATATGAAGATTTGGTTGGTTTACATTATTTAGAACAGGGAAATTTTGATAAACTTTTATCTTATCCTGATGTTTGTGATAAAACACCTTTTGAACTTTTTGATTTATCTTTAAAAATGCAACTTCCTAATAGATTAGATGATGATACAATTGTCGATATTTTAGGCTTTGATAAAGAAAAATATATATCTGAGTCTTCAAAAGTATTAACTTTATATCGCAACAGTGTAAAAAAATAGTATCTAATTTGTGAAAAAAGCACTTGTATCAAAATTGTCTTTAGTATATAATATGTCTAAGGGAACTTCAACAGATTAATGAGTATAACCACTACCTCTAATTTAAAAAGGAGTATAACCAGAGGTTTGATAGATATGAATAGACGCATCTTTGTATTAAAAGTACTTAAGCATATTTCTATCATTTTATCTCTAGTTATCATATTGATAATAGTAATAAAAAATGACACTTAATTCATCTAATGAATTAAATGTCTTCCTATAATAATATTTTTGGGTAGGCATTCAACAAGGAAAGGTTGAATGTTCACTTAATAGTTTATGTAAATTTCTTTTACAGATTCATAGTAACACAAAAGTTAATATTTTTGCAAGTGTTGGGTGATTTTATATGTGGAAAATAGGTAATGTTGAAATAGAAAATAGAGTTGTTCTTGCTCCTATGGCAGGTATTTGTAATAGTGCATATCGTAAGATAGTTAAAGAAATGGGTTGTGGTCTTATTTATGCAGAGATGGTTAGTGATAAGGCTATATGTTATGATAATAAGAAAACTATTGATATGCTTTATATGGAAGATGTTGAACGTCCTATCGCACAACAGATATTTGGTAGTGATGTAGATAGCTTTGTAGAGGCTGCTAAATATATAGAGAAAGAAATGAGACCTGATATCATTGATATTAATATGGGGTGTCCTGTTCCTAAAGTGGCTTTAAGAGCCCAAGCAGGTAGTGCCTTGCTTAAAAATCCTAATAAAGTAAAAGAGATAGTTAAGGCTGTGGTAAATGCTGTTAAATGCCCTGTTACTGTTAAAATACGTAGTGGATGGGATGCTAATCATATAAATGCTGTAGAAATTGCTAAAATTTGTGAAGAAGCAGGTGCTAGTGGTATTACTGTCCATGGGAGAACGCGAAGTCAAGGATATTCTGGTAAAGCTGATTGGAATATAATTCGTGATGTCAAAAATAGTGTTAAAATTCCAGTAATTGGTAATGGTGATGTTACTAGTCCCGAGAAAGCGAAAGAGATGTTAGATTTTACGGGGTGTGATGCAGTTATGATTGGAAGAGCTGCTTTAGGTAATCCTTGGCTTATTAGAAATACTGTATTATATCTTGAAGGAAAACCTTATACACTACCTACAACTATTGATAAAATAGATATGTGTATTAAACATTTAAAGATGTTAAATGACTTAAAAAGTGAGAAGCAGGCAGTACTTGAAATAAGAAGTCATGTAGGATGGTATCTAAAGGGTGTTAAAGGAAGCAATGATATTAAAAATAAAATTTATAAAATGACTAAGATATGTGATATACTACAAGTATTAGAAGAGTTTAAGGAGGAAGTTTATGAAGAAGAAAGTTAAATTTACATATGAAGAGACATTTGAAGATGATAATAAAAAAGAAAATGAGAAATCAAGTTTAAATAAGTCTAGTCCTGATATTAAAGCGATGTTTAGTCAAAGAGTACTTGCTTTTCTAATAGATTTAGTACTTATTAGTATGATAACTTCTCTTATTACAATGTTTGTTCCTGTTAATGATACGGCTACTAAGCTTTATGAAGAACAAAATAGAGTTTTAGAAGGTTATGTTGAAGGAACTGTTTCTATGGAAGAATATGTTAATCAGATGGTAGATTTAAGTTATGATATTTCTAGACAAACGGTTATTGTTTCTATTGTCACTATTGTTATAAGTCTACTTTACTATGTTGTTTATCCATGTTATAATAATGGGCAGACTTTTGGTAAGAAGTTAATGAAAATTAAAATTAAGAAAACTAATGATACAGAACTATCTATGAATGATTTACTTATTAGAGGGATGATTAATAATAGTATTTTAGTTAATATTATTAATGTTATTTTAGTACTATTCTTAAGTAAAAATATATTTTTAAGTGCTAGTAGTCTTGTTAGTAGTATTCAATATATAGTACTTATTATTAGTTTAATAATGATAGCATTTACTAAGAATGCACAAGGATTACACGATAAAGTTTCTAAGACTGAAGTTGTAGTTGCAGATACAGTGAAGGAGGATGTTTTATGCACGAGCGAAAATTAACAGAACAGGAATTAGTTAGAAGAGATAAAGCTCTTAAGTTAAGAGAATTAGGTTATGATCCTTTTGGTAGTAGATATGATAGAAGTGATTCTGCTAATGATGTTAAAGAAAAGTATGAAAGTGTAGACCATGATGCTTTTGATAGTATGACTGATACTGTTAAAGTGGCTGGTAGAATTATGTTTATTAGAAAGATGGGTAAAGCTTCATTTTTCTCTATTAAAGATAAGAGTGGTTCTATTCAAGTATATATATCAATTAATGATGTAGGAGAAGATATCTATACATTATTTAAGTCTGCTGATATTGGGGATATTGTTGGTGTTTATGGTAAGGTTATGAAGACAAGAACAGGAGAAGTTACTATTAAGTGTTTAGAATATACACCTTTAGTTAAGGCTTTAAGACCACTTCCTGAGAAGTTTCATGGACTTACTGATGTTGAAGAAAGATATAGAAGACGTTATGTTGATTTAATGATGAATGATGAGTCTAGACGTGTTGCTTTTTTAAGACCTAAGATTATTCGTTCTATTCAAAGCTTTTTAGATAATAGAGATTTTGTTGAAGTTGAAACACCTGTTTTATCAACACTGTTAACTGGTGCTTCAGCTCGTCCTTTTGTTACTCATCATAATAGTCAAGACCTTGATATGTACCTTAGAATTGCCTTAGAATTACCTTTAAAAAGACTTTTAGTTGGAGGTATGGAAAAGGTTTATGAAATAGGTCGTGTCTTTAGAAATGAAGGAATGGACCCTAAACATAATCCAGAGTTTACTCTTATGGAAGTTTATGAAGCATATTCTGATTTAGAGGGTATGATGGATTTAACAGAAAAGATGTTTGTTAATATTGCCGAGAATGTTATTGGTAAGATGGATTATCATTGGAATAATCAAGATATTAACTTAAAAGGACCATGGAAGAGAATTAGTATGGTTGATGCAATTAAAGAAGTAACTGGCATTGACTTTAAAAAAGAAATGAGTGTAGATGAGGCTTTAGAACTTGCAAAAGAACATAATATTGAAGTTCAAGAACATGAAAAGACCGTAGGACATATCATAAATCTTTTCTTTGAAAAGTATGTAGAGGAAACTTTAATTCAACCAACTTTCTTATATGGACATCCAGTAGAGATTTCTCCACTTACTAAGAAAAATAAAGATGATCCTAGATTTGTGGATAGATTTGAATTATTTATTGCAGGTAGAGAAATGGCTAATGCTTATACTGAGTTAAATGATCCAGATGATCAGTTAGATAGATTTGAAGAACAATTAAAAGAAAAGAATTTAGGTAATGCTGAAGCGAATGATATAGATATGGACTTTATTGAAGCTTTAGAATATGGTATGCCTCCTGCTGGTGGTGTAGGTTATGGAATAGATAGACTTATAATGTTCTTTACAGAACAAGATAGTATTCGTGATGTTATATTATTTCCTACAATGAAGCCTACCTGCTAGTAACGATTGTAATTTGGGGGATTGGTTATGAATTTAAGTGAAGAAGAGTATTCTGGTTTAGAAAAGCTTTTTGATAGTAGGACTGCAGAATTTAGAAAAAAAGGAAACTTACTTTTTAAAAACTATTATTTTTTAAAAATGGTAACAAAAGATAATCTTGAATATTTGATTAATAATATATATATTTTAGGTAGTGGTATTCCTATTGATGAGTTTTTTGTAAATGATAGATTTAAAGGTATTGTTACCAAATATTTTAAAGATGCTGTTTCTTTTTCAAAAGCTAGTAGTTTTTCTATAGAAGAAAAAGTCAAAGCATGTAATGATATTTCTAGACAATTAAATGAACTTCATAGTTATGGTATGTGTTTTAATGATATCCAATGTGATAATTTATTAATTGATAAAGATGGTGGGCATTTAATTGATTTTGATAGTTCTAGTTTTATTGGAAGTACTGAATATAGTTGTAGATATAGATTAAGAGATGATCTTTTGAGTAGTGTTAAAACTGATTTATATAAAGCTTTAATTTGTTATCTTAGTATTTTCTATAATATGGATTTAGAAAAAATGCTTAAATATAATGGAGTTTTAAGTGTTTCAGAAGTTTCTTATCTTTTTGAAAATACTTCTATTGAAGATGTTGTTAGTGATATTACAAAATATATATTTAGTGATAATAAAGAAATGTTACCTAGTATGGAAGTATTTCTACCATTTTTATCTGATGAAGATAGAGTTAATTATGATATCAACATACTTAAAGATAAAGTTAAAATATTAAGATAGGAGTTAAATATTCTTATCTTTTTTCATATCTTATTTTGAGGTGATTAAGATTAAACCTATTATTGGTATTGTAGGAAGGTTATATAGTGGAGATGCTAATATTATTTGTGTAGAAGAAGTTAGACTTGCTGTTACTAAGTTTGGGGGTATTCCTTTATTAATATTACCTGTTGATAAGGATGACTTGTCTTGTGAAAATCTTTATAGTGAAGAAGAAATTAAAGATTTAGAGAGAGTTCTAAAAAACTGTGATGGGTTTATATTACCTGGAGGAGATACTTGGTACAGGTTTGATGAAGTAGTTATTGATTATGCAATTAATTGTGATAAACCATTATTTGCTATATGTCTAGGTATGCAAGCTTTAAGTAAAGTATTAAGTGGGGACGAGAAAATTGGTTATGATAATACTATTAAAAATAATACCTCTATCAATCATTTAGAACCTACTAAGAATTATGTTCATTCAGTTATTATCGATAAGAATAGTAAACTTTATTCTATTATAGGTGAGAAAGAGATATGGGTTAATTCTAGACATAGTTATCATGTTCCAGAACTAAATAATACTTTGGTCTGTGCTAGGAGTAGGGATGGACTTATAGAAGGTGTGGAACTTAAAGATAAAAACTTTATATTAGGTGTACAGTGGCATCCTGAATCTAATTTAGATGATGAATATTCTAAGAGATTATTTAAAGCCTTTTTTGATAAATTATAAAATTCACAAAAGTTTCACAAAAAAAGTCGTCAAAAGCTTGTAAACTAAAGGAATTCTTCGTATAATCTTTAGTTTTTCAGCAAGGTTTTGCAAACCATTATAAAAAAAGGGCTGGAGC
>CAMMMH010000016.1 GCA_946497955.1 uncultured Mycoplasmatota bacterium
GTAAACTTAGTCTTAAATGGTTGCATCCTCATTCTTAAAATAATAACTTCAAACTGTTTCATTCTCTGTAAATCAGATACAGTAACTAAAGGAGTTGAAGCCGTCTTATCATCATCTTTAGATTTAACTTCCCCACACATCTTAGATATTTCTTCAAGGGCAGCAAGCTCTGCTGAAATTAAGTAAATAATATTACCACAGTTACCACGAATAGTCTCAGCATTTTCTTTACCATAAACTTGATTTAACTGGGCATAGTTTTGAATAATCATTGTAAATCTTATATGTCTTGAACGTGCTGCCGTAATCATAGTTGTAACATCTTTTAAAGGCGGCATATTTGCAAACTCATCTAGTAAGAAGTTAGTTCTAACAGGGAGTTCTCCCCCATTTTCTTGGGCTACCCCAATTAATGTTTCATAACACTGTTTCAAAAGAATTGTAACAAGAGAATGATAAGTTTTCTTTTCATCTTGTACAACTATAAATAAGGCTGTCTTCTTCCTACCAATATCAGCAAGCTCTATATCACTATGACTAAGCATTTCTGATAAGTTCTCACGAGATGCAAATAACTTAATCTTTTGTCTAAATACTGATAAAATTGACCCCTTAGTATCTGTAGGAGCATTAATAGTACTAGAAGCATTAATAACAGATGCACTAGCAGGATCTTTAAATGAGAAGTATTCTTTAATATAAGTACTACCCCCAAACTTCTCTTCTCCAACCGTAGTCATTAAACTAATACTATTAATATTAATCTCATCTTCTTTAGCATCTTCAAAAAGTCCTAATGCAACACCAGAGAAGTAATCAGCTGATGTCTTTTCCCAGAAAGGGTCACTATTATTACTAGATTCATCATATAAAATATTTAAAGCAAGGTCATCAAGTAACTCAATCGCTTTATCTTGATTACCACTTTTATACATTCTATAAGGAAGTGATAATGGATTCCAACTACTACCATTTTGAGGATCACGGAAGTTAAGTATCTGTACATCATATCCTTTATCTCTTAACATATTAGCAGTAGCCTCATAAATCTCACCCTTAGGGTCCGTAATAATCATAGACTCCCCTGCTTTAGCAAGTAATTTAACAGTAGGCTTAATAACAGTCTGAGTCTTACCAGAACCAGTAGAACCAATAACTAAAGTATGATATTCTCCATTATCAACCCAAGCTTCTTTTTCACTAAGAAGTAAAGGAACACCAGCTGCATCACTAGTCTCTTGTTGAGGACTAACCATTGTAAGTTCTGCTTTCATCTCTTTATCCTTAGCCCATCTAGAGTAACCTTTATCTTTTTTCTCACTAGTAAAACCAAAACCCTTTTCCATCTCAAAGAAATATGATTTAACACTAATAAGCATGCCAATTAATGCTACAAAATAAATGATTAAAGTAATCCATAAAAATCTAGGTGTAAAAGCAGGAAATGGATTAAGTCCACTAAAATATCCTTCTGTAGCAAAAGAATGCAAATTAACAACACCTATTGCAACTATATAAAGTAAAAAGATTGCAAAGACAGCAAATATCATTACATCATCTTTATCAGCTCTAAACTTTAACTTCATAATATCCACCTCTGTTTAATCTCAATTTAAATCTACGCTTATTATACCAGTATTTTATTAATTTGCAAACAAAATTTTAATTATATTTTATTATTCTTTCTATTTCTAATAAGTAATAAAACTAAAATAATAAGTATTATTAAAATCACAACACCTAAAGTAATTACTGTACTAGTATCTACTATACCTAAAACTCTAGCCCCACTTTTACTAGTATCCACTACTATTTTAATACTTTTCTTACTCTCTTTATTAAAGACCCAAGTATATGTATTACCATTAACTTTATCAGCATTATTTTCTTCTACTAAATAGTCTGTTTTTATATTAATAGTTACTTCTTCTAAAAGAGGATACTCATCAAAATAAATTAATCCTTCATTATCAGTTGACAATGATATAATATCATTTCTATAAGAATAACTATAATCTCTAAAACCTTCTTTAATAGTTCTAGCAGATCCATATTTATCTATATCAAAATCATAACTATAATTAAATCTATAACCATTTCCTAAATCAGTAGTATTTTTATTATAATACAAAACATCAGAAAAAGGCTGATCAGGAACTGTATCTACTATTAAATCAGATGCATATATAGGAATATAATTTCTAAATGACGTTCTTAAAATATCTTTAGTATAAATAGCATTCTGATAAATAGTAATATCATTACTCTCTTTTATTTTATTATCACTAATATCAACATTAACTTCTACACTACAACCACTAATCATAAATATTAATAATATTAAGATTAAGATTTTCTTTTTCATATCCTATCCTCCATAGAAACCACTCATATCAATTCCATAGTAACTAGAAGCATCAAAAGATTTTCTAGAAAACATAACTCCTGTTTCATTACCAGCTGCCTCCGCGCAGATATAACCACTATCATCAACACCAACAATTAAAATAATATGTCCACTTGTCGCTAGTAAATCCCCAGCCTGTAAAACTGCACTGCTACTTAATGAAACCCTCTTTGCCCCAGCTAAATATACAAAAGTACCAGATGATTGAACAGGAATAGAAAATCCCCCATTATTAATAGCCCAAGTAACAAAACCAGAGCAATCAAGCCCACAATAGTTATAAATTTGTCCATTAGCAGAAGTATAACAGGTATTACTTCCCCAACTAGCTTCAGCACCTACAGAAATACTTCCATGGCCTCCAGTCCAAAAATAAGGAACTTTCACATTATAGTTATTGCCAAGTTCTGCAATTAAAGTAACAGCCGCAGCAACAACACCTGCTCTTGTTCCATATCCTGCTTCCTGTACATTACTTGCAATAAGATTATTAAATTCTTCTAAACTTGTACCATTACTTTGTAAAAAGGTATCTAACCTCTCATGTAATATTTGATCACCATCCGAAGATAAAACATAATCTCCATAATCTATACTACCTCCACCAGTACCAATATTATTATTAGCAAACACTTCATCAGTAGCAAAAAGACCACTAAAAAGGCCAATTACAACTATAGGAATGAAAAAAACAAGCATAAAAGTAACTATAGGTCCAAATATTCCAATCAATAATTTAACAGGAGTTGATAATTTACCAAAAAAGCTAAATCTACCACTAATTTTTTTTCTACCACCAAAAATAGAACTTAAAGGATTTAAAGAACTAGATTCACTTTCTTCATTAGAAACAACACTATCATCATTAGTATTATCATTACCAGTTACACTACTAGTAATACCATCATCCCTACTACTTTCTTTTCTATTATTACCAACAATACCCCCAGTAGTAGAATTTCTTCTAGCCATAACACTTTTTCTAATATTATTAAGATTATTTAATGTTCTTAAAGCAGGAACATTAGATAAAGCTCTATTAGCAACTTGATTTTTTAAGTTATTAACAACCCTATTTTGTCTATGAGGAACTTCTCCCTTAGGACTATCATTATTAAAATTAGCAGAGTTCTTTTTTCTACTTTTATATTTATTAAAATCTATAATATTACTAGCAGATCCCCTATGAGATGATTTTGAAGAAGAATTACGAGAAGAATCCTTATTCTTTACATCATTATTTTTTTTATTAGTATCTTCTAAATATTCATTTTCCTCTGGCATTATATCACCCACTCTCTACTAAATCTAATAGATTATTAAAGTAATAACTCTACTTCATATTTAAATACAGCATCAACATAAAAATTAATCACTTGATTATTACTATTTGTAATTCTATATAAAGAATCTGTAATTCTATAATCAACAACTTTATTAGTATAGTAATTATTTATTAAATCATTTCTAAAAGTATTAAAAGCATCCTCACTTACCTCATCCTTATTTCTAATTCGTTTACAAGCCTCTGCACTATCATTAACTACTAAATTTTTAAAATGATTATAATATATAGTTGCAAGCTCCTTATCAGGAATATCTTTTACTTCATAACTATTCGCTTCGCTCTTTGACTGAACATTACTAAACTCTCTTAATTCATCATTATTAGGAAGATTTCTTTCCGCTTCTTCTATACCTCTTATATTATAGAAAATTAAAAAAATAATCAAGGAGATAAATATTATAAATACAATAATTTTAACATTTTTTCCCATTAAGAATCAACCTCCCCTATTTTATTTAAATACATAGTCTCTGAAATAGGTTCTATTGCAAAAGTTAATTCATTCTCATTAATTGTAACTATATAATAAACATATTCTTGAAAAGTTGAATCATATAAAGTCTCTAATCTAAGCACTACTTTAACATAATATTTATAAATATTATTATATGAACTAAACTGATAAGCTTCCTCCAAACTACTACTTATATTAGTATCATAATTACCAACAAAGTTATAAATATTATCATTAGTAATATTATTTCTAGAAACGTAATCTGCAGATAATATTTTTAAAATAGACTCACTATTTTTAGATGTAACATAAGAGAAGTACTTAGAAATAGCAGAATCTATAGTAAAAAAGCGATTAACATCAGCAAGAGCTGTAACAGATGTATTTATTTGTTGATCCTCAGTTTTCTTTTCTATCATTTTCGTATATATAAATGTACTAACAAGAATAATAATAAAAATAACAACTATAGACAATTCTATTTTTTCTACTTTTTTCATAGTTTCCTCCTACAATCCAAATATTGCACTTCTAAGTTCTAACTTTTCTTTTAATTGCCATGCTGTATAATCATTTTGTTCACAAACTGTAGTAGCACTACTACTAGGACAACTAGAATAACTAGTACAAACCGGTACAGAAGAACAATAATCTTCTCCATAAATAATATTTAAATAGACACATCCTCCTCGCCCCCAACTACCAGGACTATAGCGATAATCTCCAACCCAAGAATAAACAGATTGCATACCTGCTAAAGTACCCGCTACACCATGTCCCGCTGCATCACAACCAGCTGCCTCTCTTTCACTATTTCTACTTTCAATAGATGAAGCATATCTACCACCTGGTTGATATTCTGCCAAAGTACTAGCATATTCTCTTATTCCTGCACTTAAAGATGTTAACTGAGGTCCGGCACTACAACTTGCACCATTTGGTATTCCAATTCCCCAAAAATTATAAAGGCCACCACATTTTTGCCAAGCTTGTTCCGTTCCAGCAGTAACAACAACAAGTTCAGGATTAACCCCTGCATCTAATGAAACATCATAAACTTCTGCAGCATGATCAGCAAAGTTAGTACAAAATGCACTATTACCACTATTAGTACAATATGCTTCCATCTTAGAAATAAATTCCTGTTTTGATAATGATGTTGAGGTTAAAGAAAAATCAACACATCCAGGACGTGGATTATCAATACTTACATAATCTAATGGATCAACTCTATTAGAAATAGTATTACCACCAGATCTAACTTCAAAATGTAGATGTGTACCAGTAGAATCACCAGAATGTCCCATTTTACCAATTACTTGACCTTGTTTAACAGAGTCCCCTGCTCTAACAGTAATACTATTTTGAGCCATATGAGCATAATAAGTATAATTACCATCAGAATGTTCTATAATAACATAATTACCATAACCGCCACCATCACTAGAATTACCATTATCAGCATATCCTGTCTGTGAATCACTTGTAGGATAAATTACTACCCCATCTTTAGCAGCGATAATATTAGTTCCACCAACTCCTAAACTATTAGAAATATCAATCGCTCCATGATTACCATTATGAACGCTATCATCTCCACCGAAATAAGCAGTAAGCGTCGAAGCTACAGGTTCTCCACTTGCAAAAGTAACACCATTTTCAGTTGTTGTCTCAGCACTACCAATAGGCCACCAATAAGAATTACCATCACAAGATGATGTAGAAGTACCCTCTTCTTCTTCAGCACCAATAAACTCTAAATAATCATCAACATAATCATAGACATCTTCAGCCATTCTTGCACAAGTAACATCATCTAAACTACCATCAACACCTTTAAAATAACTAGTTAGGCTCTCTTTAACAGCCTCTTCACTCTTAGGAGTATAAGTAAAACTACCATCTTCATGACTAACCTCATCAAGCATTAAATCAGCAACTTCTCTCATCCTCGCACTTGACATATCATCATAAGAAAAGCCTTCTATATTAGATTGCATTACTGTAAAAGCAGAAGTAATAATTAATTCCGAAAAATCCTTCTCAGAAGCTCTATACTCATCACGTACTTCTTTTAATCTAGAAAAATATTCTTCTTGAGCATCTCCATAAGCTACTAAAGTAGTATTTTTTATATTAAATTCTCTATATAAAGACGTTACCCCAATAAGAAAAAGAGAGAAAACAAGTCCTATTACTACTAGTTTCCCATAATTAAAAAATGATAATTTAAAAGAAGATAGAAATCTAGTTATACTATACTTCTTACTTCTTTTACCATTATTTCTATCTCCTTTCACAAAATCACTACCTTTCTACATCAATTACTATTAAAATCCTCCAGCCGTTCCAAATGACTCTAATTCTTCTTGGGTAACAACAACATTTATTCTCATACGTCTATTACCGCAAACAAAGAGTGCTTCTCCTTGAGAATAACGTTTAATACTATCTTTCTCATTTTCATTTAAATCTATCAGTAATGATAAATCTTCAACTGCCTGTTTTCTAAGTCCCATAACAAGATAATATGATGAGTTATCAAATATTGCCTTACCCTGAGTAATAATAGCAGGACTAGAAAAATCACTAGGTTGTTGTGTAATAATTATTGTACCAGTATTATACTTACGAGCACGTCTTTGTACTTGAGCAAGGAAATCAGCTCCCTGTTCATTATTAGTACCAAGTAAAACATGTGCTTCATCTACCATTAATATTGTATTAACAGAAGAATCTAGGCATAGACCCCAAGCATATTTTAAGATATTAAAGAATAAAGCATTTCTAATATTAGTATCAGAGTTCATAAACTCTTTTATATTAAATACCATAAAATCACTATCAGCAGTTAAAGTTGTCTTACCATCAAAATAGAATTTTAACTCTTTTATTAAAGGTCTAATTTTAAGTTCCAATGTTTGAATAATATCTTTTTCACGAGTCTGTTCTGTCAAAGACATAAGTCTACCTCTAATAGTAGCATAAACATCAGAAAAAGTTGGATAATCAGCTGATGTAAATTTAGAAAAATCAGTATTAAAATCTATTCCAAAACGTTTATATGTATCTTGAACAATCTCACTAAACATATTTAAGACATCTTCTTCAATAGAAGGATCATAATACTTCATAAAAGCTCTAAGAGACTGTAAGGTACGAGTTAAAACAGTATAACCAAGACCTTGACTCATCTCATCATCATCTGCATCAATAATGACTTCTAATGGATTAATAAGTCCATATTCTCCACCTTTACCGATATCAATAGTATCTCCTCCAAAAGTTTTAGTCATCTCTTCAAGCTCATTCTCAGGGTCAATGGCAACTATCTGACAACCATTTCTAATATGAGTTCTAAGTAGTAGTTTAGCAGCCGTAGATTTACCACTACCAGAAGTACCAAGAATAATCATATTAGCATTATTTCTATTATTCTCTTTTCTTATTTGATAAAGAAATTGATTAAACAAGATAACTCCACCAGAAAAGTCAACTCCAAGTAAAACAGAAAGTCCTGGATCTTTAATACTATCAAAGATAAAAGGATACATCGCTGCAATAGTAGGAGAAGGAATTGGTGTACCAATTCTCTCTTCTATATCTTGATCAGGAAATATTGGTAAAATACTTTTCAAGACTTTCTCTTGTTCAAAACGAAGAGATACGGCTCTAAGTTCCATAGCATCTAAATAGTTTTTAACATTAACTTTTTTTAATTCCAAATCTTCTTTAGTATCAGCATTTATCATAATATGCATTTGAAAATCAAAGATACGAGACTGACTAGAAGCAAGCATTGAAACAAATGATTCAAGACTCTCAGCATCTTGCCTAATTCTCTCTTTAGCAGTTTGATCATGTTCTTGACGATACTTCTCACGTAAATCTGCGACTTGTCTATTTATCATCTTAGACATAGTACTAAATGGTACAGGAATATGTTTAATAACTATTTTAATACCACTCATAGATGTTAAAGTCGATAAGTATCCAGGTGAAATAAAACGAGGATATGATATAACAGACAAAATAGTTGCATACTTATCACTTATAAAGAAATCACTTGGATTAAACTGTAATCCTTTAGGCGCTAATTGACTTTTTATACTTATACTCATACAGGCATCACCGTCCCAAACTCAGTATTAACTCCCCCATTTAAGAAGTTTTCTAAAACTATTCTTAAGTCATCATTACTAACTTGTGCAGCATTTAAACCACAACTTGCAAGACCATTAATAAGCATTCTAACACGTTTCTGTAGGACATCTTCACTAGTATCTTTAAATAGAATAAAGTACTCAGTATCAACAATATTATTATTAGTAAACATATTACCTTTATCTATATCTTGTAAAATAAGTTTACGAATAGCAGGAGATGTTGCATCGTTATATAATAGTTGTAACTGTGACATATAAACAGAAATATCAACAGGTCTATCTGCAACAACTAACCAAAACTCAAAATCTATCATATTATAAAAGTTTTTAAGACTAATCATTACATTATCTTGATCTTGTTGATCAAGGATAAATATATTACGAGGAGTAATTTTAACTCCAGTAACTTTCTGTTTACCTTCACAAATTATATAACCATTTTGTATACCAGTAATAGGCAACCAATCTTCAGTATACTGACTACTTGTTGTTTTGGACATCTTTGACATCTTTAACACACCAACCTTTCCATACATAATTCCTTCTATTAGTTAAGAAAGTATAAGCTTCTATAATAATTGTTAAAATATTATGATAATTAGGAATAGGAATAACAAGAAAAGCAGAAATTAAACCAGGCATAACCACAAGAATAACTTGCCAATTAGAAGACATTGGAAAAGTCATCAACAAGACAAGAGAAATCAAGACCCCAGTTCCTAACAATATCAAATCAAAAGGTTTAAAGTAACCAAGAATAAGTTGACCACTCTTTGTATTAGCAGGTATTAAATAATTATTCACCATATATCACACTCCTTTTTAATGTTTATTATATTGCTGATTAGCTTTTCGTGCACTATACTTAGTTGTATTCTTAATATTACGAGCAGCATCCGCAGCCGTAAACTGTACAGCTTTAAATGATTTAACTGCCTTAGCAACCTCTCCAACATTTAATTTTTCATCAACATCACCAAATAAATCCAAATGGCGACTTCTATCAATACCACGAAGATTCTTCAAATCAATTTGCATTTGTGATGCAAAAGGACCGTCAGTATATTTTCCAGAAAGTACATCACCTATTAATTGCTCCTGTGCATCTTTATAGCTATTTCTAGCAGCAGTTAACTCCGCTTCACTAACACCATCGGCATTCTGTAAAAGTTCGTATCTTTCTTTTAAATCTTTTACAGATTGACCAGAAGCATCTTTCCAAACACTATCAGCATCAGCTTTAGCAAAAATACTTTTTACCAAACTAGAAGCTTCATTATATCCTTCAACTTGCTGATCCATTTTATCAACAGGAGAAGATCCAGTGAAAGCACTTGAAAATTTATCAATCCCCCTACCAAAAAGAGTTGAATGTGCAGCACGTCTCGTCATATTTCTTTGCATTGCCGAATAAACAGCACCAGGTGCTTTTTTATCAGTAGTAGCTAAAGTTCTACCACCAACAAAAGCACCACCAATACCACCAGCAACACCAGAAGCACCAGCTCTTAAAACAGATAATGCGCCTCTACCAATTTTTCCAGGTGTACCTTGAGCCTTATCTCTAAACTCCTGTCCTTCCTGCCAACCAGCTCTAGCACCAGTTACAACAGATCCAGCTAAACCTCCTGTTAAAGCAGCAGCTCCTAACATAGTACCAATACCACTAAATAGCTTCCCATCACCTTTGATACCTAACATATCTTGGAAAAACTTAGGAGCATCTTTCATAAATACTAAAATACCAATTATAATAAATATATTAGCAAGACCAGTAGTTAAGGCATTTGATGTATGTACCCAAGTAACTAAATCTCCATCTCTTAATAAGATTATCAAATATATACCAAAATAAATAATTATTAGTCTAATAAACAAGCTTAAATAAGTAGAAGTTAATGTCTTAACCCAATTACCAAAAGCCCCATCTTTTTCCTGACCTGGACTAATATAGGAAATAATAGGAACAGGGGCAATTAATCTTAATAATGCAAGTTTAATAGCCCTAACAGCAACATCTAAAGTAAATCCAATTATTATAATAGTCATTACAATAGCAACAACTACCCCACCAAATCCTGTATAACTAAAAGCATATGTTTCTCCATTTGCATTACAAGTATCATTTATATGGTCTAATAAAGACTCAGAAGTAACTAAAGGATTAAAATAAGGTCCTACAATATCAGGACAAGCTGCAGCCTCTTCATAATTATCAGCTGTTATATCATCGTAGCCATCATTTAAAGTTGGTGTAATAAAGGCTTTAGCAATATCTGAAGTAATAACATCACCAACATTTTGCATACCGTTTAATTGAAGTCCTCCAGAATTTGAAGTTGTACTTGCAGTTTTCGAACCAAGAATTAATTTACCTAAAATATTATCTTCAACAACACTATTTTGAAATTGATATAAAAGTCCAAATAATATACCATTGTTCTTAATTTGTTCATTTAAAGGATTACCATTTGTATTTGGAATATCAATAGGTACAATAACAGATAATAAGATTAACATAATTGCAATTCTTTTAACAAGAGAAGCAGCACCTTTTTGTTTATCTTTGAATAAATCAGGATTTACAATAATCTGTAAGAAGGTAATAGTTAATCTAAAAATCATAAAAATACCTAATATCATTTGTATTCTTGAATAAAAGGTATCTATAACATCGCCTTGAAAAAAACTTGCATTTGCAATAGTAAAAAATATATTAAAAATACCATTCAAAAAGAAATATCCTATACTATCTAATATAGCAAGAAAACCTCTACAAAAATTTGCAAGAAAACCTGGGTAACTCCAAAACATTTCTTTCACTTCTCTTTCATTAAATATCTATCATTTACTATTATATCAGAGATAAAATCAAAGATAAATAGCAATTATAATAACCATGCAACAAAAAACATTTTCACTGTAAAGTACAAGTAGTAGCATTAATAAATGATAATAACAATTGTACTAAAGTAGGCACTAAAAATAAACATATAGCA
Organism: uncultured Mycoplasmatota bacterium; assembly: GCA_946497955.1. Classification (GTDB taxonomy): domain Bacteria; phylum Bacillota_I; class Bacilli_A; order RF39; family UBA660; genus Onthousia. The sequence continues at coordinate 11,375 of CAMMMH010000016.1, forward strand.
GCAACTAATCTAATAACTAATTTAGACTGAGCTTCTTTCATTGCTTTCTCATCAAAGCCTACAACTGCTTTTATAAAATCTATTGCACTAAGTAAAACTACTAAAATAGGTCCTATTATTTTTATATAATTTAATATTGTATAAAGTATCCAACCTACAGAACCAGGATCATTTATATCAATAATATCATTGCATTCTAATCCAGGATCATCAAAATCTTCCCTATTTAATCCCTCTTCAAGGTATTCCCAATCTTCATCAGGATCTTCATTTCTATTACTACCATTGTTACCAGTTCCAGAACTCAAATCAAAATGTACAACATTACCGGTTGGAAAACTAGTATAAATAGTTGCAGGACATGTATCTACTGCATTAAGACTATCAGAAATATCAATACTCCTACCTCTATCAGGATTAACGATTACATCCCACTTATTACCATTTCTAGTAAAAGTATATCTAACATTTTGAGAATAGTAAAAACATCCTTCTGTTTTTTGCTGCAATTTAGCATAGGCATTTGTCCTTTTCGTTTCAGAAAAAGTAACACTACAAGTACCATTATAAGGAGTTTGAACTAAAACGTAAGCAGGACACTCACCTACTTCATAAGAAACTTTTTTATTACAAGTAAGGCCATTACTGGTAAAAGAACCACTTAATTCTCCATCCTCATTCGTAAAAATAATATTAGCACCATAATCACAATTAACAACAGTTCCACTTAAACTAGTAGCATTCTCAGCTTCATCAGCATAAACAATATCAGTAGTTAAAATATTAAATAACATTATTCCCAAAATAAATACTAATATATATTTTTTATTACTCACATTGCATCACCATCAAATCTTAATAAAATAATATTTTAACCTAACGTACAAGTAGTGGCATTAATAAATGACAATAATAATTGTACTAAAGTAGGTACTAAAAATAAACATATAGCAGCAACTAATCTAATAACTAATTTAGACTGAGCTTCTTTCATTGCTTTCTCATCAAAGCCTACAACTGCTTTTATAAAATCTATTGCACTAAGTAAAACTACTAAAATAGGTCCTATTATTTTTATATAATTTAATATTGTATAAAGTATCCAACCTACAGAACCAGGATCATTTATATCAATAATATCATTACATTCTAATGTGTTATCAAAATCTTCCCTATTTAACCCTTCTTCAAAGTACTCCCACTCATCTTCATCATCAATAGGAACACCATTTTGTTCATTTATATTGTCATCAATCTGTTTTACTTCCTGTTGCAAACTATCAATTCTGCTTTCATAATTTTTATACTCATCACTATTTTCATCAAGGCAACCAGATTTTGTATAATCATTTAAAGCACTTCTAGCACTAGAAACGGTAATATTATAATTGTCAGTTATTTGTTGACATTCACGTCCCCACTGAATTTTTTCAGGACTTGCCACTGTATCTTTCTCCTCTTGAGTTAATTCATAATTTTGACAACCCATTTCAGTTAACTTATTTCTATTACCCTCTAATAATGCCATAGCATTATCAAGTGCATTTTTTTTACTAGTACAAGCTTGAGCTGACTCACTATCAGGATTATCTTTAATCTCTTCATCTCTTATGCTAGTTTCAAGATAAGGAGTAAAACTTTGACCATATTTTTTTCTAATCTTATCAACCTGTTTATCAGTATTAGCAGCATATGCAGATCCTTTAGAAGATGCTTTGTTTTGATTAAAAACTAAATATCTTGGACATTGTTTATTTTTGCCAAACCAATCATCTAAAGCAAACCCTGTACCTTTTTCACTATTATAATTGCCAATTAAAACAGTCATTCTTCCATTCGATCCCATATCATATTTACAGCTATATGAAAAACCACCAAAAAACAAAAAAGGGTCACTCCAATTAAATTCACAACTTATAGTACCACCGAAAGAATTTTGACCAAGTTGATTTTCATTAACATAGTAACTACATTGCTTTGTAGTTTTTGCCTCTACTCCCACAGGTAATATCATAATACAAAACAAAACTAGAAAAGCTACCAACATTTTCTTCTTCATAAAAGGTCCACCTCAATCATGATATTAGTATATCATTAGATGAAAAAAATAGCAATTAATACATGCTATTCTAAAAACATTTTACATTTCCATTGGATTATTCCAACACTCACTCCATTTAATTAAAGTTTCATTTTCAGTAATACTTCCTACCATTGAAAATACTAAATTAACAACAGTTACAAAGAAAAATATTAATAAAGCATAAACTAATCTCTTAACAATCCTCTTTAATAAATCTTTATTTTTTTTATCATCACTACTAATAACTGCTTTTCCTAAATCAAAAGTACAAAGTACTATTAATATAATAGGTATAGCAATCTGAATAATAGGAAATACTCCCTCTTTAATAACTCTAACGATAGCATCAAAACCATAACAATTACTATCTATATTTACAACAACTGTATCTAATATACTTATCATATTAACACACACCTTTTTCATATAGAAAAAAATAGCAACTTAATTGCTATTAACTTATCTCCGCAGGATAATTCCAACAGTTACTCCACTGGGTTAAAGCCTCATTACCAGTAATTTGTCCTATCATAGAGAACAATAAATTAAGAAGTGTTACAATAAAGAATACTAATATTGCATAAATACATCTTTTAATTAACTTAGATTGAGCCTCTTTAACAGCTTTATCATCACTAGATATAACTGCTTTTCCTAAATCTAATGTACCTAAAACTATCAAAATAATAGGTATACCTATTTGTAAAATAGGGAATAAACCATTCTTAATAATTCTAATTAAAAAATCAAATCCACGACAATTACTTCCAGGATCAGCTGTTATATCAGTTAAAACTTGCATCATATTCATTAACATCATATTCATAAAATCTCCTCCACTTACAATAATAATATACAAATTATTCAAATTTGTCAATTATTACCGCTTAAATAAGCCAAATATTTTACCCCCACTCTCTTTTTCCTTAGTTTTATTAATAAGTCCTATCTTAGATAGAAAATCTCCAAGCACAGGATTCTTAACTCTATCATTTAATGGTGGAATATTATAAAAGACTTTAGTCTTTCCCTCATATTCGAAATCCATAATATCACTATTAGAAAGTAAACTCATATTTAAAACTATCTTTTTACCTTTTAACTCATCAAATATTCGCCTATCTCTTTTCATTAATTTATTAAGTCTAATACTAGAAGGCTCTATTAAATATAAAACATCATTACAAGCCCCTTCATTACTAGAATCATTCAAATCTATCAATATTATTGAGACATCATTATGCTTAACAATCTCAGTCATTAAATGTTCATCATCAACAGAAATCATATTACTACTATTAAAATATAGAAAATCATGCCTATTAACTTCAATAGCAATTACACTCATACCATAAGACTGTTCCAACTCTTTTTTTAACATATAAATAAGTGTAGTACTTCCTGCATGATCAGTAATATTTTTAATTCCAATAATTCTAGAACCAGAAACTACTTTTTCATTAATAGTTGTAGATAAATCATTAAGTTGCTGAATATGAGCTACATCTTTATATGTATTGGGATGATCTAAAAAATATTTAATTCCATCAACAGTTGTAGTAAAATTATAAATCCCCATTGAAATTATTTTAGATAAGTAAGCACTAGAAGTTGAAGCTTCTGTATTAGGTAGCAAAAGAATGATTTTATCAGCATCGAGACCAATAGATATTTTTTGGATATTAGTTATATCCTCATAATCTTTAATTGCCGTAACATCTAAAATCATTCTTGCATAAAAGAAGTTCTTGAACATTTCAACAATTTCATCAGCTGTATGAACACCATCAACACTCTTAATAACATCAATATCTAAAGTAGATAGCATTCCTTTCGCTTCGTTAGCAATTATAACGTTCAATTATATCACTCCTTTTCCTATCAATAGATTGTCCTAGTTTCACCTACAACTCTTAAAAAATTCCCTAATCCTAAGATATTATTAATTACAGGAATATCAATATTAACAAATGTAACAACTGTATAATAAGTACCCTGTCTTTCTCCATCACCATCATTAGTAGTTACATTATGTGGAACATAACACCATCCATTATAGTTAGGACACTCAGCATCAGGATTATCATTTTGAAAATTTAATAGTTGTTGATTATTTACATTATAAGTTATTTGATTAATATAACTATTTATTTTCTCAAGTGCTTCATCATTATAAGGACCTTCATATTGTTCAATAATATTAACGATTTGATTCTTAACTCGAAATGCTCTTGTATAATTGACAGAATAAGCCATATATCCATTAATTAAAAGAACAAAAGCTAATATAATTTGTAAAGTAAAAACTTGTCCTATCGCATCTCTCATTATTAATCACATCCTAACATTTTTTTACTACTTAATAGGTTTTACAACATTAACTTGAGAATTAACATTATCATTCCAACTGTTTTGAATAGCAGGTTGAATAACATTAGGCCAAAATATTGCAAAAAATGCAGTAATAACACCAATTAGAACGATAGTTACTACAGTCATGTTTAACTCTCCAGTTGCTTCCTTCATTAAAACATCTCTCCTTTCATATCTTACAAATATAATTATAACAAATAATTTTAATTTTGTAACTACTTTTTTATGCAATCATTGTTAACATTGACGCTAATATTACAACCATAACACTAACACCAGTTACAACAAGCATAATCATAGTCATATTACCCATACGATCAAGACGTTCTTTATATTTAGTCTCTCTTGCTTTTTGCTGTAAATTTGACACAGTTCTAGAAAACATCAATAGTCTCTCTTGTTTCTTCTCCTGTCCTCCAAGACCTAAACGATATAAAAGACGCATCATTCTCATAGAATCCCTAACTGGATATGTATTCGCAAAATCCATATAAGGAGTAATACTAGAATCACCAGAATTAATCTTTTCAATTAATTCTCGAAGCCCTGGTTTAAAAATGTCAGGAGCATCATTTATACTTTTACCAATCGCTACAGGTACAGTATAATGCTGTATTAATATTTCTAAACTCTTTAAATAGTATGGCAACATTATATCAATTTGATGCAAATGTTTTTTGTAATATGACTTTAATTGCATATATGGCATTTTAAAGACAAGAGCAGCTACTATAATAGCAAGAATAACATTTAAAGCTGTAACATTATCAATAAATAAAAACATAAATACAAAGAAAACACCAATAGCCCATATTACTCTTTTTTGAAATAAAACATTAGGAGTAGCACTATCACCATACCTAGCATAAACAAGAAAATCATAATCAGACTCTCTTAATATTTCAAAATACTTTTTATTATCATTAATAAACTGATTTTTATCTATTGTTCTATTATAAACCAAAATAAATAAAATTATTGCCGCAACAAATACTATTTCCATACTTATTCAACCCCCACATTCTCATTATAATATTTTTCTCCTTTTAAAAGGAAATAACAATTAAATATAATAATAAAGTGAAGTACAAGCTTAACCCAAATACTCTTAATTAACTCAACATAACTATCGCTTCCAAGCATATATTGAATAAGCATAACTAAAAGGAATAGCATGATACCATATTGTAAAAACTTTTTATGAAATGTCGCTCTATCCATTCTATCTCTATATACACTTTCAACAAGAGTATCGATATCAAGTTGCATATTTTCCAAACTCTCTCCAGTATCTCTAGCACCTTCTTTAGTTATTTGTAAAAATAACTGATGCATATTTTTTACTATATAATATGGATACTTATCACTAAAGAACTTTAAAGCTCCATCAATCGCTCCATCTTCATATGACATATCAATCATATGATTAACATCTGTTAGAACAGGATCTTCCAAGACTCCAGAATCTCTAACCCCCTCAAGTGATTTAACAAAACTTTGAGTTGTAGCAAATTCCATAATAACATTTGTAGTATATATTTGAATTTGTTCAAATATAAATTCACTATAAACTCTTTTACATCTTAAAAAAGATAAATAAGGTACAAAAGATACTGTAATAGCTACATAAATTAATGATACTATTATATTATAGAAATATAAATATGTAACCACTAAAGCAAATCCACCCATAATCAAAATTTGAATAAGATATTGTCTTGCTGTATATTCTTGCCCTAACTGTTTAGTCTTTTCTCTTACGATTTTATAAGAGTAAGGTGCAAATTTATCATATATTGCCTGTACTTGATCAGTAATATATTTAGAAACATTTTGCCCCTTATAATTTCTATATAATAAAACGATAAGTGCAATTATTAACAGTAAAAAAAGTACCATAAAACCCCTCCTTTCTTTAAACTATCTCAGTATCATTAGAAAATGGTACTTGAACAGTATTATTAACTTGATTAACATTATTAAAGTTAGGAGACTCCACTACATTGACAGATTGTTGATTAAGATTAACAGAATTATCAACAGCATTAACAGCATCATCAATATTACTCATTGAATCACCTTTAGTAAATAAATTATCAATAAAAATATTTTGATTTTCAAGATATTCTTTCAAATGTTCAGTAGGCATATTTTGTACTGGTGCTTTACCAAAAGTCTTTTGATAAAGAATATGAGATTGAGGTCTATTATTATCATCAACATAAAACTCTACTACTTCGTCAACTTCACGATGGAATTTACCATATTCTTTACTATAATATGCTTTAATATGAACACCTAATTGAATATATCTATATATTGTCGTTAAAAACTGATCTACATCTATATCACTTTCCAAAAGTGAATACATACGATAAGGAATAGCACTAGCTTTATCAGCATGAATTGTAGATAAAATATTATGACCTGAACTTATTGAATTACGAACTGCAGTAACTGCCTCTGCACTACGAACCTCTGATAGTAAAATCCATTTAGGGTTTTGACGCATACAAGTAACAAGAACATCAGAATAACTAGCTACATTATTAGTCTTCATTGCAACAATATCACGATGTGGGAATATCTTATCCAAATGAAGTTCCAAAGTATCTTCAATTGTAATAATCTTCTCGTCCTCTTTAGTATGGCTAGCAAGATATTTAACAAATTCTGTCTTACCTGAACCAGTCTCTCCACTTACCATAATATTACAATGTCCTTCAACACATTTCATTAGGATATCATGAATATTGGCAGTAAAATAATCTTCGCTAAGTAATTTTTCTCTTGATAATCTAATCTTAGCAGGAGTCTTACGAATAACAACTGCTATTCCATTAGTTGCAATAGAATCATGAACAAAGTTAAGACGAAGTTCTGTAGATTCAGCATCAAGAAATGGATTAGCCCCATTAAATGTAGTTCCCATAACATTAGAACACTGAAAAGCTAATTTTTCTACAAAAGAATCACTTATTCCTTCTATTTCAACTCTCTTAGAACCTTGAGATAAAGAACGAACCCATATCTGTCCATGATTGCAATAAGAAATATCCGTTATATCATCATCTTTAATTAAAGGTTCAAAAAGTCCAAAATCCAGTTTATCAAATATGGAATCGTTCATAATCTAAATCACTCCCTTATTGTTGCGTATAGGCTAAATCTTCTTCAGTCATCGCTGTAACATTATTAATAAAGTTTCTTAAATCTTCACTAGATAAAGTAACATCTCCTGGCTCATCTGCTAATGATTCTGCTGTAGGAACAGGTATAATCTCAGACTCATAAGCTCTTAAGAAACTAGCTTTACGAAGCAATATATGATATTCTTCAGGAATAGCAAAGATAATCTGAGCCGGTACTGTCTTTTCATCTAAGTTAGCAAAAACATTGTTACCACTACTATCAAATACAGCAAGAACTTTAACATTAGACAATAATTTACCAACCATAATTCTATCATCAGTAACAATCGTACCATCAGCATTTTGTGCATTTTGAACTTTTAGATAAATATCAATATAATTACCAGGATAAATAGAATTACTATAAGTACTAGCCATATCAACATCTAAGTTATATAGTACATATCCTTTAGGATAATCTAAAATTATACTATCAGGTAATTGTTCACGAGATACAACACTTCTTTTATAGAACAAGCTACCTTCAGGAATAACGCTATCACCATTAGAATACATATCAATAACATCCGCACTATTAGTTATTATATTATCATTAACCATAGACTGAGGAATTTCCATAGTACTAACCATATCTTCTGTAATTTGTGTTCGAGGATTAATCTCTTCAATTGCATAAGGTACACTGACAGGTGTAATCGCTTGATTAATACGCATATTATATCCAACATACAATACTATAATAGCAAGTATTACACCAACAACAGTAACTGTATTTTTATTAGTTAAGAATTTCTTTATTCCAACAAGTAAATTATTCATAAAATCCCTCCTTATTCTTACTCATCAACATCACTATAATCAAGTTTACCTGCTCTAGTCATATCTGTTACATACTTATTCTCATAATATCTAGATTCTAATATTACATTTACTCTATTAGTAAGTTCAACAGACTCCCCATTTATACTAGCAGCAGTATCAGACTTAACCAAAATACTAACTTTAGGTGGTGTTTCATTTATATCATAAAAACCAATATCATAAGTTCTATTATTAGATACATTTTGAGCAAAACGTCTAATAAAACTCTCAACAAACTTTTCTTTATCTATTCTTAATAAACCGCTTAAGCGGTAATAACCAACATCAACTGCATCAGTCATTGCCGCTTCTGCTGTTTCTCTTAGCAAGTAATAATCAAGCTCATTACCTGTCTGATAGTTCTGAACAATATTAACAACTCCAAAAGTAATAACAGCTAAAAGAATAATACCAAGAACTAACATTGCTTTATTCATATTATTCAGCTCCTTTCAAGATAGCGGATTCTGCCATATATTCATTGTAACAACTAGTTGTAGTATCAACTACATTAACACAAGTACCATCGTCTTCATTATTACATCCAATTAAACCACTCTTTAACAATTCATTACTATTAAGAACTTTATGAAGTAAATAGCTCTTATAAACCGTAATACCTGAAGTTTTATTACTACCAGCATTTAAAATTATACCTTTCTCCTCAGCCGCAATACCTGAAGGTTGAACATAGCTATCATAATCAGAATTATATTTTCTAACTTTATTCATAGTTTCTGGTGTAAGAACAATATGATAATCAAGATATCTATCATCATCATAAATACTATCACCTAAAGCCTGAATTTGATTTATTAAAGTAACTGGTTGTACCAAATAATCAGGATTTTCTAAGTTAGTCGCTGCGCAAGTCCAGTTAAAGCCTATCGCTCTACTATCAGTATCAGCAACTTTAACAAAGTCATTGTTTTTTAAACTCTCAACCTCATTTATTAAGTTAGAAGCTACTATATCTTTACTAGCATCAGTAGAACTAGTTTGTGTAACCCTATCTGGGAATAAATTATCAAGAGAAATAGGTCTATAATCGTAATTATTTATTGGCGGTTCTTCCTCACTATCTCCGTCTGGATCACAATCTGGCCAATTAGGATCAGTTGGAGGACATCCAGGATTTACGATTTCATCATTAGGATTTGGAATACACTCTTCTTCTTTAGGATCACATGAAGTAGGATTATCTAAAGCATAGAAACAACTAACATCAAAATTCCAACCAAAGTAACCATAATTATCTATATGACCATTAATATTCATCTCAGTAACATCTTCTATCGCTTGTTTTTGACTATCTGTAAGAGCATTAGGATTTCCATTTTGATTTACTTTCCAATCATACCAAGCTGTATTAACTGGAACTGAATTTAATTTAGTACAATATTGATTACCAACATAAGTATAGAAATCTTCACGACCAGGATCCATAGAATGAACAGGCATACCAGTCTTATTATTAAGCCATGTACCAGGGAAAGTAATTATATTATGATAATGCCATGGATCATCTTTTCCATCCTCACATGAACCATCTGTAAGAATAACCATATCAGGAAAATCACCAGTGACATTAGTACTATTTAATTTTTGTGAAGAAGAAAATTTTTCTTCATCGTCGTCAGTGTTATTATCATTATCAACATTATCAACAACAATCTCATAACTTGTAGTTTCATTTGTACAAGTAGCAGCCTTTTGTTCACAAGCTTGCTTTTTAGACATATATTCCTGAACCTCTTTCTCATATTGTTCTTGAGCAAGTGTTTCCGTCAAGACAGTATCAGAACCGCAACTTCCTGACCAATAACATGAATCACTACAATAATATCCACCATAGTTCTCTCTTAAAATACCATTACCATCAGGATCATATCCATTAGCACCACCACTATAAGAGTAAGTACCATTCATCATATTAATAGTCTTTTGTGTTTGAGCAAGACTTCTAAAGTAATAAGGACCAAGAGCACTAGGACAAGTACCAGACTGAATCCAACTACCATTGCTATAATAGCCTCCAGGATATTTCTGTCTTAATTCATATAACTGTTGTGCATTAGACCAACTACAGTTATTAGCCATCTTTCTAGCTTCATAAAAAGTATCAGTTGGTACATATAATGGACTAAGAGCCTTTATTTCATCTTTTGTAAAAGTACCATCATTTGCTGTTTTAGTAGAACCACTATTTTTATATACCTTATAGTAACAACTATCTATACATTTTTGGGTATATTTACCACCATCACATGACTTTACACAACTATCAAATTCTTCATTAGGACCACCTGCATCATAAGAAGAACTACCAGAAACACATACAGGTGCAGGATAACATACTTGCTTTCTTGTAGGTGGAGCAGCTGTATAACTAGAATCACAAGTTACTTTAGATTTAATTTCAATTAAATATTGAAAGCACATACCAGCTTGTGTCGCTACAGGATCACTAAAATTAACTTCTATCTCTTCTTTACAAGTGACTTTACATCCAGCCCCATCATCATCTGTACCAATATGATAATACTTATGCATAGTTTCATAATTATTATTACTAAAAGCATCACAAACAAGTTTTTCTGTATTTTTAACATCTGAAACTTCTTTATAAGAATCATCTATTGTAATATCAGTATTACTACCAGAATTTATACTATTATATAAAGATTCAGCAGTATCAATCCATCCTTGTACTTCTTCCCTAGAGTAAGAACTATAAGTTTGAGTAGAATAACAATAAGGAACAGCATTTTGCATCGTAGTATTATTGCCCCATTTATTACGATAATTAACACAAATTGAATCATAATATAGTGGATTATCTATAAGTCCCTCATTATTAAATTCAATTTTACCAATCTCTTCACCAGCATTAGCTAAACAAGGATCACTCATCTCATCTTGTAAATAAAAGTAAATTAAACCACCATCAGATACTGTAAAACTAACATTACCACCATTTTCTAAACTACCAGTAACTTCATTTGTAGTATCAGCATCTTTTAGAAACTTATAATCTAAATTTAAACCAGAATTATTTGTAAGAGTCGTTGTATCACCATTATATTCAACACTTATTTTTGTTAAGTATTCATCTCTAAAATCTTCTGCTGAACATACAGGATTATTCTCAGCATTAACATCATTAACATTAGATAACCATACACCAAAACCTGCTGTAGCAATAACTAATGGAACTAATAATAATTTAAACTTCTTCATCATTCTCACCTTCTTTCATCTTTTCTTCAATTACCTTGTAATTGTCATTAATTTCAACCGTAGAATACTTCATATTTTCTCCCTCCCTTAATTTTCTAGCATCTACTCTGAACGAATAAGTACCGCCAGCTCCATAAAGTCTAGTACACGTATATAGAGTTAACAGCATATCATCAGAACTAACATCAACATCCATAGTATACATACTCTCTTTGTTTACTTTTTTAATATAATCTTCAAGTTCTTTCTTAGTAAAAGTATCATAATAAGACATAGACTGTGTCTCATCAACTAAAGATACGCCATATATTCTATAAATAGATGTTTCACCACTAGGATCAGTAAACTCAATAAACTGATTATCTTTAATGAAATCAGGATAGATAAATGACATAAGTTGTTCAAAATAAGTCATTGTATCATCACCAACTATAGGATTTTTAGAAACATTTCTAATATTATGCGAAATATAGGTAAAATGATTGCTATTTTCATCTGGAAATGAATTAGTCCAAGCAAAATTAAAATCACTAACCGATACATCTGCTGTATTATTTCTAGCTATTAAAGGTAAATCTATATTAGTCCCTTCTACTCTAAGCCATCCTACTATATCATAGTCTGTTTTTTTCGCTTCATTTATTTTAGCGGTCTCATCAATTATTTTAAAATCGCTTCTATTACTAAAATTTTGATAAAGCAAAAGTAAACAAGCTACTACAAAAATAACAATAATTCCTAAAATAAGTAATACTCTCTTTTTAACCTTCATAAAATACTCCTTTAATCTATAAGTATATATGGATCAGAATAAGTTCCCTTCCCTGATTCTATTATAACATCTTTATCAAAATATGCCATAACTTTTACACCAGCTTGTAAATTATCTGAAGCAGTTGAATAAGTTACAGTTCCTAAAGATCTAACAATTACCTTTGTATAATCACGTTTAGAAGAATCTCTCAACCAATATCCAGAATCACTAGCTGTACTATTTCTAGCACTAAATATATCAAATGTTGATGGAATAGTTATTAACAAATCATAATTTTTAGTATCTTTCTTTCCTTCATAAGTAATATTACCACTATAGATTGGAACAGATATCTTCTTTTTAACAAATAAAGACGTATCTATATATCTTGTCATATCATTTTTTATTTTATAACCAATATTACCTTCTTGATTAGGATTATAAACTTTCTTTTTATTTCCGTTTGTATAACCTATATCTACTTGTTGACCACTTGATTTTAAGACTGAATCCATAATAACTTCAGTTGTGCCATCATCTAAGATATCACTTATCCTAAATAAATATCCAGAATAGCTAATATATTCGCCTACTTGTCTTTTATTTAAATCACTGCTTCTTTTCGCTGTCGCCAAATTTAATATAACATAAGGATCACCAAAAGTTCCATCTCCATCTAAAATAGTTGTTGAAGATTTTAAAGTCAATGCCGGAACAACATTTAATAAATTTGTATTTTCTGAAGCAATAATTGTATTAGGATAACTATCAGTGCTTGTAATTGCCCAAGCTTTATTATTATCAGCAAAATTTGCATACCAAGTAAAATTACTTTTATCAAGATAACTTCTTGAACCATCAAAGCTTAAATTGTAATCTTGTAAAGATAAAATACCAACTTTTCTTTTTGCAGTTTCTCTACTACATTCTTTTGTGGTAACATTATCACTGCTAAGTGCATCATCACACCATGAACTCGATTTTACTAAATCTTGATATTCAGGTTCCAACAAATTATAAAAATAATTATTTAGCCATTTATCTAAAGCACTATCTTCAAATTTTCCATTGTTAGTATAGTCAACATTAGCAAGAGCATCATTACTTACAATAACAACACTATCATCATCATTAACCCTTACAATTCTAAATAACATATTATTAAAATATATATAATTATTGGAAACGTCGCCTATATAATAACCATCAGGAGTATTTTCTTTAACTGTAGAAGATAAACTTTGTAAAACATTTACCTTTCTAGTAACAGTAGTTTTATTTTCAAGGCTATCAGTAATAGTATAAGTAACTTCATATGTTCCTACAGTCGATGTATCAACATCGCCTTTAATAATAACCTTAGATACATCTATATTTCCATCTACATTATCAGCAACGCTTTTAACACCAGGTTCTTTATAAGTATCACCTCTACTAATAGTCATATCAGAAGAACCATTAAGAGTAATAACAGGGCCATCATGATCAACATCAGATTCATAATTTCCACATTTCAAATATGTATAGTAAACATACTCTCCATTTCTATTAACTGCCTTAACATTAGAATTATTCAAATCACACAAATTATCTCCGTAAGCTTCATAAAGTCCTTCTAAATATTTCTGTTTAACTAAAGTATTTAAAGAAACAGAAATCACCCGTCCTTCATCCTTAGGAAGTCGAGCTTTATTAATTTCATAATATCTTATACCAGCTTCTTCTAATAATTTTTCATTGTCTATAAAAACCTTACGAGGGTATAAGTATAAAAACCAAATCAACAAAAGAATAACAACTATAATAACAACAAAAGAAATAATTAAAATTATTTTCTTCTTATCAAACTTTTTCCTCTTTTTATCCATAAAAAACTCTCCTTTAATTTAATTGATAAACATATTGTCGATTTCTAAAGGTAAAAACTAAAGATATAGTTTTATCTGTATCTGCATCGTTAGGTACACTATAATAAGCATAATTACCATTATAGTTAGAAACCAAAGAACTAGGTGTTATACTCTTACTCTTCCCATTTTTATCTTCATATTTAATTTTAGCATATATATTAGAAAAGTCAACAAAACTTTTTCCAGTAAAATTATTACTTACAAAAGAAATTTCTAAAATTTTATTACTTGATTGCAAAGGTAACTCCATAATTGCACAACCAGTATCACTGCAACCATACCTACTATAAGTTGTCTCATTACCAATTTTAACTCCTGTAATAGTCAAAGTAGTTTTATCTTCAAAAGTCATTTTCTCATTTAAATTAACTGTTGATACTACTTCAATATCTCTAACATCTTTAACATTAAGTTTTGTCTTCTTTAAAATATTATCCATGGAAACATCGCTATAATAAAGAACATATTTACTAGGATCAAGAGAAGCATCCACTCTATAAACTAAAATAAACGTTACCTCTTTACCTGAATCCATCTTTCTATCAGGACTATAACTATTTCCTAAATCTTTAAATTCATCATACTCACGACTTGTATATTTAAACTGATCACTCTTATTCATAACCCTAAATCTATCCAAATTAATCTTTCTTTTACTAGCATTATTTTTAACAGTTACATTCAAAATAAGATATGCACTAGAAGAATTAGTAATAATATCTCCTCTACTATCTCGTGTTGTTAAATAACTATTATTAACAGTAATATCATAATAATTGGCAGAAAAGGTCGTACCTTCTTGATAAGTTTTATGTAAAATTCCAAAATAATAATATGTATAGCCTGTAATAGAAACAAAAATAATTATTATAATAGCGTTACAAACTCGTTTATGTTCAAAATAGACATATCTAACATTTCTAAAAAATCTTTTTATATTTCTTGTTATTTTATCTTTATCAAACTCTATATTAACTTCAAATTCTTCTCTATCTTCTTCTTTGATATCTAAGTATTCTTCATCTTCTTTAAAACCAAACTTTTTTAAATCTATACCAAGAAACCTAATACCAAAAATAATAAATACTGCAAATTGAGGAAGATAAACAATATTTAAAAAATCCCTTCCTGCCATTATTAACTGAATAGAAGACAACTCATCATATGAATCAAAGTAACTTTTTATATAAATGAAAAGAGCGATCATAAAAACATATTCAAATATCGGCACAAGATAAACTTTCCAAGGTTTCTTTTTATAACGCAACAAAACAATTAAAACAATGCTAATAGCAACTACAACAAGCAAGGCAAGTATCAGACCAATACTTATATAATCACTTATAGGTTCATAATATGCATTATAACTTTCTGTCTGCAGAAATTCAGCAACAAATGTCCGTAAAGCAATAAACTTATAAAAAATATAAGCACAGATTATTATTAACAATAAATGTATTCGTTGAAAATATTGAATTAAAAGAGCATATGGCTTTCTTAAAATCATGATTTATGCACCCCTTTATTATAAAAATAGTATAACTTAATTTTTCCATTTTGAAAAGTATTTATTGTTTTTATAGTATTAAATTGTTATAATACATAAGGAAAGTAGTGATAAAATGAAAAAGAAAATTAAATATTTATTAATAGGAATACTAGTTTTAATATTAACAGGGTGCTCTAGTAGCAAGGTTATTACTGATATTGATTATAGCAAATTAGAAGAAATGATTGATAATAAGGAAAGCTTCATTCTAGAAGTTGTTCAAACAGGTTGTTCTCACTGTGAAGAATTTTCTCCAAGATTTAAAGCTGTTTTAAAGACAAATGATGAAGAAGCTTATTCTCTTAATTTATATAATATGACAGATGAAGAAAGAAAAAAGTTTAATGAACTGACAACTAGTGTATCAGGAACACCTACTGTTTTATATTTTGAAGATGGCAAAGAAACATCACACAAAATAAATGGAGCAGTATCTAATGAAAAGATAGAAGAATTTTTAGAGAAGATAAAAAAATAAATAGACTATAACAAAGCCTATTTATTTTTTTTAGCATCTACTTTCTTTCTTTCTTCGGTATTTAAAATACGTTTTCTAAGCCTAATAAAGTTAGGTGTTACTTCTACAAGTTCATCTGAATTAATATAGTCAAGGGCATATTCTAAGGTAATAGGACGAGGTCTTTTTAAAACCACAGTATGATCACTTCCTGCAGCACGCATATTTGTTAGTTGTTTACCTTTAACAACATTAACTGCAAGGTCATTATCACGATTACATTCTCCTATTATCATACCTTCATATACTTCTGTACCAGGTTCAATAAACATAGTTCCTCTATCTTCAAGGTTACCAATAGAGTAAGCAGTTGCACTACCATTTTCAACTGAAACTAAAACACCAAGTTTACGTTCTCCAATATCTACGTTTTCATATGGTTTATATTCACTAAAGGTATGATTCATAATTCCATATCCCTTAGTCATAGTCATAAAGTCAGTAGAAAAACCAATAAGTCCACGAGATGGAATACTATAGTTAAGTCTAACTTGATTTTCAAAGTTAGTCATATTTTCCATTACTCCACCACGAGTTCCAAGATGTTCAATAACACTACCAACAACATCTTCTGGAACTTCTATTTGTAACTCTTCCCAAGGTTCACACTTAACACCATCTATTTCCTTAATAATTACTTTAGGTTTAGATACTTCAAGTTCAAATCCTTCACGACGCATATTTTCTATTAATATACCAAGATGTAATTCACCACGACCTGAAACAAGAAAACTATCACTACCAGCAGGTTCAACTCTTAAAGAAACGTCTTTTTGGGTCTCACGAATTAATCTTTCTTCTATCTTACGAGCTGTTAAAATCTTACCATCGCGACCAACAAAAGGACTAGAGTTAGTTCCAAAAGTCATTTGTAAAGTAGGTTCATCAATATGAAGGATAGGTAAAGGTAAATTATCTCCCATATTACAGATAGTCTCACCTACTGATATATCAGCAAGTCCTGCAATAGCGACAATGTCCCCTGCTTCCGCTTCTTCTATTTCAATACGATGATATCCATAATAACCAAATAGTTTTTGAATTCTAAAATTCTTAACAGAGCCATCTAATCTAATACAACTAACCATCTCACCTGTCTTAATAATACCATTATGTACACGTCCAATACCAATACGTCCTACAAATTCATTATAATCAAGTAATGCTGGTTGGAATTGTAATGGTTTAGAATTATCTCCAGACGGAGCTGGTATCTTTTCAATTATTAAATCAAGTAATGGTTCAAATCCTTTTTTCTGAGTACTTATATCATCACTTAAACTACAAGTCTCATTTAAAGCACTAGCATAAACGACTGGAAAATCTAATTGATCTTCATCTGCACCAAGTTCAATAAATAAATCAAGTACTTCATCAACAACAGCACTACATCTTGCACTAGGTTTATCGACTTTATTAATAACAACTATAGGCTTAACTTTAGCTTCAAATGCTTTCTTTAAAACAAATCTAGTCTGAGGCATAGCACCTTCATAAGCATCAACAACAAGGATAACACCATCAACCATATTCATAATACGTTCAACTTCTCCTCCAAAGTCAGCATGACCAGGAGTATCAAGAATATTAATACGATATCCGTTATAATCTAAAGCTGTTGTTTTAGCAAGAATTGTAATACCACGTTCTTTCTCTAAAGCATTAGAATCCATTGATACATTACTTACATCTTCATTATCACGAAACATACCAGATGTTTTTAAAATACCATCTACTAAAGTAGTTTTACCATGATCGACATGGGCAATAATCGCTACATTTCTTTTTTTCATACTTATCACACTCCAAAATACGTTCTAAATTATATCACAGATTAAAGAAAAATACTAGAGTTTTCTAGTACTTTATCTTTTTTATAACATACTAAATTTTTACAAGCAATGAATATACTTCCTCATTTATTTTATTACCATCTAAATTTGAGTAAGTAACAACTACTATGCAGTTACCAGGCAAATTAAATGTACTTATTTTTTTATATTTAAGAATTTCAATAAACTTAGTTTGTTCAATTAATGAAATTTTATCTATATTATTAATAATCAACACTACTGGACTCAGTGTACTTTTCTTAACCAACTCTTCATACCATGAAGGTGGACAATATTTTAAGTTCTCATAATGTCCATTTAATTCACATCTATCTATATCAGCATTAATAATGACAGAATTATCAAAATAATCCATATATTTATTTTGTATTAAAAGTGAAAATAATCCAAGTTCAAGATATTTTTTTAATAAGACTAATTTTTCTTTATCCATAATATTATTAACTTCTATATATTCCTTTTAAGACGTTTTAATCTCTGCTTATTTCCGCTAGCCCACATATTCTCAAATGTAGTAGTTGGTTCATCTCCAAATTGTCTCATAAAATCTCTTGCAACTTCAAAATGCTCATCATCAACAAATGATAAACTAGCAGCAGTTGCATAACATTCTGATAAATTCATATCTAGATTTTTAGAAGAATAATTATGATTAACAACATCCTCTATGCTTATTCCTTTCTGCTTAACAAATTCTATAAAATCATTTGTAAGTTTATTACCAATTAAAGCCCTAAACATTTCTGGTTCTTTAGTATTATACAATACTTTTGAAGCCATTTCCCACTTTCTAGGATCAGCATTAGCATAATCGCCAGTATATGATGTATTTAAAACATTTTCACCCATAGCATCTTTATAGGCTACAAATGAATAAATAGCTGGATGAATTTTAGAAGTTTGTTTATCATCAACATAATCTAATCTTTCATAACTTTCTTCTGGAGTAATAGCCCATTCTAACCACTTCTCTACCGTAGTATTAATATAAACATGAGCAAATCTATTAAATAATTGTTCAACCATTTCATTAGCAGAAATTGATTCACTCTTTTCATTACCAGCAGCAACTATTCTAGCATTAAGTGGAAGATTCCACTTACCATTAATGTTATGATCAAGCACAATATTAAATAACATATTTTGAAATTCATAAGGAGCATGAGTTAATTCATCAAAAAATATTATATGAATTTTATTAGGCTCTCTTTCACATTTTTCCTTTATATTTAAATACCAAGTTGGTGGTACATCTTCCATTTTTTTAGTTTCACTATTATATATACTTTTCCCAATTAAACTTTCTTTGCTAGCATTAGCCAGATATACAATTTCACAATCTGGATCAAGTTGTTTTACTCTTGATGATTTACCTACACTTGATTTACCATGTAAATACACTGGAATATTACTAATAATGGCCCCTCTTATAATTTCTTCTTCTGATAATGACCTAAAATCAAAATTATAAATATTATTAACAGCCTCTTCCCTCAATAATCTTTCCCTATCAGTAAGCATTTCTTTCAACCAAATATTCATAATTTTATTTATAAAAAGTTTACCATCGGTATCTTTAGTAGGTATTTCAGGAAATACTATATCAGAAGTTATTGCTATATCATTATTTATATCAGCAAACCAATATATTGGGTCAACGCTAAACCATTTTACTGTACCTTTTTCTATTAAAAAATAGTTTCCTTTTTTCCTTAAATCTTGTTTTAAAACATAACGAATATATTTTTCATTCTTATATTCATATACAGGATATGAAACTAAATCAATATTATCACCATTCTTAGTAAACAAGGTATATGTTTTTTCTACTTTTTTTAATTTACCTTTATTATATAAATTTTCTAATTTAGAACTTTCTGAATAAAAACCAGTTCCTTGAGGAAATTCACCACAAGCAACTCTTATAATTCCTTTACCTAGAAACTTTTTTTCTGAACAAAATGATGATATTAAAGAATATGGTATAACAGGACGAATTATAGCAGAATCTCTAGATAGATAACTCTTTTTACTACACCAGTAACTATTATCCTCCTGATGTCCTTTCTCTAAATCACGAGGATATTTAGATGTTTCATAATCAAAATAACGAGAAAATTCACAGCGATAAAAAGAAGCATAAATTTCTTTTAATAATGGTAACTGACCAGTCCCCCTTTTTTCTTCATCGTTTAAAAGAAAACTATTCATTTATATTTCCCCCAGTACTAATTAATATATAAATATAATAGCATCTTAATTAAAATTGTCAATACTTATCATACCACAAACAGGATAAAATAATGAAAAAAAGTTAAAAAACCGTAGAATCTTTGATATATAAAG
>CAMMMH010000017.1 GCA_946497955.1 uncultured Mycoplasmatota bacterium
AAAATATTTTTCAATATTTTCTATACTGTGGTCAATATTTGCCCAATCGGTTATATCTTTTAAATATACATTCATTTCTTTATTACATTCAGGGCAATCAAAATAATTATCATCTCCTATTGTAATAGTATAATTATTATCTTCAATAGAACAATTTAATGTAGCAGACTTTATTTCATTTACAGTTGTTACTTTTTCATTTGGAAAAACCTTAAATAAAATTATTCCTAAAACAATTAAAATAACATATATAATTCCAAAGACAGCAAACACTTTTAAAATCTTTATAATTATTCCTGCTAATCTTTCTGTATTAGATACTTTTTCTATTACTACATTTTTAACATCATTAGCTAATAATTCATCAATACTTACATTTAATGCTTTTGATAATAATTTTAATTGTTCTGGATTAGGAGTTGTTTCATTTAATTCCCAATTTGAAATTGTCTGCCTTGTTACACCAACTTGTTCTCCTAATTGTTCTTGTGATAATCCATTTTGTTTTCTTAACTTTAAAATATTTTCTCCAAGTTTCATATATTTCTCCTTTCGATGATAATTATAAAATAAATATACTTAACATTTCTACATAAGTTCTTTGGAAGTTTGTCAAAGAGTTTTAACATATATAATTATACATGAAAAAAGATAAATCTTATATACCTTCGATTTATCTTTAATTAAAATTTTTTATTTTTTGTGATGATACTATCCAAGAGATAATATATATAACAGCACTTATAATGCAACAAATAACTAAAGTCATATTCATATTTTCTCTAACATTAAATATTTGATTTAGTCCAAATATTGATAATGCGAGTATTCCTGATGTTAAAGAATATGCTAGTATTGTTCCAATTATTGATTGTTCTTCTGGTAAAACAAAATTACAAGGCATTATGATACTTCCACTTAAAAGAGAAATAATAATACTAAATCCAATAAATATATTCATATAATTATCTGTTGTATTTGTAATTTTTAAAACTGCTAAGCATATTAAAGTACCAACAATTAAGCCTACTATCACCCAAAATAAATATGCAATATATTTACTCGAAATGATTTGTTTTTTTGAAACTGGTAATGTTACAGAATATTGAGTCCATTTATTCTTTTTATCGGATATAATAGTTCCTGATACTGTCATACTTAGAGGAATCGCCACTAATATAATAACTACTGATGGAGAAATCACAAAGGATAATCCAATAGCCATAACTAGACAAGATAGTAATGCAACTAATATATTAGCTTTAGTAGTATAAAAATCTTTTAAAAGTAAACCTTTCATTCTACTTTTCCCCCTTTACATACATTAACATAATATCTTCAATTTTAATATTGTCCATTATAAAATTAGGATATTTACGTTCTAATTCTTTTTTATTTTTTACTAATATTTCATATCCATAATCCATTTTTCTAAATCTGATTATATCTTCTTTATCAATGCTATCAAATTCTTTCTGTTTACATTTCATGATACCATAATCATATATAAGATTATCTTTTGTTTCTTCAAATATCATTTTACCTTCATGAATAAACACTATATAATCTGCAACTTTTTCTAAATCACTTGTAATATGAGATGAAATTAATATAGAATGGGTTTCATCCTGAACAAAATCCAAAAGTATATCTAAAATATCATCTCTTACTACTGGATCAAGTCCACTAGTTGCTTCATCTAAAATAAGTAATTCGGCTTTGTGAGATAACGCTACACTTATAGATAACTTCATCTTCATTCCTCTTGAGAATTTTTTTATCTTTTTATCTTTTGACAAAGAAAATTTTTCTAATAATTCAAAGAACTTCTTCTCTTCCCAATTTTTATATATAGCTTTTAATACGTTATTTAATTTATTTGGTGTTAAATCTTCAGGAAAATTATTTCCATCAAAAACAACTCCAATTCTTTCTCTAATATCATTATCAATTTTATTTTTTTTGCTATCTAAAATATAAATATCTCCAGAATCCTTTTGTACTATTTCAAGCATAGTATTTATAGTTGTACTTTTCCCTGCACCATTCTCACCAATTAATCCAACTATATTTCCTTTTGGAACATAAAACGAAACTTTGTCTAATAAAAAGCCATCATATTTTTTAGTTAAATTTTCTACTTTTAATGCATAATCTGACATCATTATTCCTCCTCGTAAAATATTTTTAACAAATCAATAAGTTTAGATAAATTGATTCCACTTTCTTTTCCTAAATCAACTGCTTTTTGTAAATGTTCTTCAATTTCTCTTTGCTTTTCCTCTTGAACAAAATTCTTGTTAAAAGAACTAACAAAACTCCCTCTACCAACTGTTGTTTCAATAAAACCATCTTTTTGTAAATCTTCATAAGCCCTTTGTACTGATATAACACTAACGTGCAAAGATTTAGCTAAAGAACGCATTGAGGGTATTGATTCTCCAGCTTTTAATTCGCCAGACATTATCATTTGTTTAAATTGACTTGTTATTTGCTCGTAGATTGGCTTGTTTGTATTATTACTAATGATAATTTCCATTTTCACCCCTCCTAAATGTACTTATTGAATAAGTACATTATAGTACATTTTATAATATATGTCAATATAAACAAAAAAAAGGACAATAGATTTATAATAAATCTACAGTCCTAACCTACACCTTTATCATCAGATTTACCAACAAGATAATCTAATGATACTTTATAATAAAGTGCTATATAATACACTTTGAAACTAGTCGGTACTCTACTACCATCTTCATAATGTGAGTATGTTCTTTGATGAAAACCAATTGCGCTACTCAACTGTTCTTGCGACAAATTATGATCTTTTCTTAATTTGTATAATCTTTCACAAAGCAATTTAAGATTAATCTCTTTTCTAACCTTTTTTGTATTATATTCACTTAATCCAAATAAATAATCAAGACTACAATTATAATAATTTGCCAATTCATTACTTTTGTCTAATGGAATGTCAGTTATGCCTCGTTCCCATTTTGAATAGTTATTCTCTAAAACATTTAATATTTTAGCAACATCTTTTTGTTTTAAATCATTATCTAATCTTAAATCAGCAAATCTTGTTTCTGTATCTCTTGAATTTACATTTTTCATCAACACCACCTACTAAATATATTAATAGATTTTGATGTTGACATTGACTTTTCGGCTTCTATGGTCTGAAATTATCAATAGAAAAGTAGTACAATCAAACTGATGTTTTTACCGATATAAATACTACGTAAAAACTAATCAGTAATCACTGTACTACTTATTTTTTTAAGGTGGTGATTTATATGATATAGTATTATTTGAGATACAAAAAAAGAAGATTTATTCATCGAACTTATCTTCTTTCTCTATGATGATTTTAAAGTTATGGGTATTTGCAATGTTAAGTAAAGTTTCAACGGTTAAATGTCTAGTTCCACTTTCAAGAGTACGAACGCTACGTTCTGATCTATTAATAGTTTTTCCGAACTCTTTTTGTGTTAGATCAGTCGCTTCACGAAGTAGCTTTACTATCTCTTGTGGAGTATAGTCGTTAACAACTATTTTCACTTTTTATCACCCACCTCTAACTTCATCTATTATTGTATCTCACTATTTTTAAAATATTTAAATATAGGTACAACTTGTTCCTATAAAAATTATGAGGAGGTATGAATGAAAAAGATAATTGAAAATTTAAATTTAATGTATGGTGTAACAATCTTTAATATTATGAGCAATTATAAAGATTTTAATTCATCAAATACAAAAGAAATTGAAACAGTAGCACATAGACTTAATGAGTTCTTTAAATGGTTAAATAAACAAGACCAAATTAATTCCCAAAATATAACATTAATTATTCCAAAATTATTAGAAGATTCTGAAATCCTAGAAAGTGTTTTTGACAAAGATTATTCAGAGACAGACTTCTATAATAAAATAATAGATAAACTTAAAAATATTGATATTGAGCAGCTTAATGACGATAATGATTTAGAGGATGAATACTATTATCTAAACTACATTGATTCTGATAAAAAAGATAAAGATGTTATCACTTTTATAAAAGAAAAAATTTATAGTAGTAAATTGTTGTATGCAGATTTAGTTATGCTACTAATAAATAATTATGAGTTTCCCAAAAAAGTAGAAAGAATGGTTTTAAATAATTGGACAATACGTTTCTTAAATTATTTGAATTTATTATGTTTTGAATTAGATAAAATATTAAATTCTGATCGTGAAAACTTATATTATGGATTATTGCAACTTTTAGAGCATCAACATATAAAGAGTTTACTTTATCCAAATATGTTAAGAAATTATTTTGATGAAATAGATGCAATAAAAGAAATTAAGTATTATATTCAAGGATATATATTAAAAGCCCTACATAATATTAATAAATACTATTATATTGAACATTCTAAATACAACTATAATAATAGCCACTTACGTCTCTTTGAAAGAACAAATAATGACAGAGATGAGTTTATAGAATCCATTTGCAATTCACTTAATACAAATCAATTAATTTCTTTATTCAAATTTAATAATAATTATATTGATATACTACAAAGCGATAATAAAGAATTAAATAGTATTATCAAATCACTAAATCAAATTCCAGAAATAACAATATATGCACAAGATGTTAGTAAAGAATATAAAGATTTAATTTTTGACAGTTTTAGTTTTGCAAGTAAATATTGCAAAGAACAAAAACTTAAAACTATAGATTGTTGTTTAAATACAAATTATAAAGCTGATGCAATTATTGATTTTATTACTATTATTATACAGTATAATGATTTTAATTATAAAATTGCTTTATCAAAATTCAATTTAAGTTATACTTGGAGAATAATTTTAAAGAACACAAAAACATATAAAATTAATTTATGCTTGCCAGATGACTTTAAGCATTTAGTTCAAGTTATGATAAACGAAAATCGTATTAATACAAATTTACTGTTAAAAGAAGTTAAATAAATTAAGAACAATCAATCGCTAGTACAGGATTGATTTTTTAATACCCAAAATTATTGAGTTTATAATCATCTTTAAGTAATGTTTTTAAAATCTCATAAATAACATTCACGACAATAGAATTTCCTGCTTGCTTATATAATGCAGTATCCGAACAAACTTTACTTGCTTTCAAATAATCTTCTTCCGAAAATCCCATTAATCTCCATGCTTCTTTTGATGTAATTTTTCTAACTCTCATTAACAAACCTCACTTTCTACTACAACCTTTGCATTATCTGCTGTATTACTAGCTGTAATTGTTGGTGCATATCCATTTTCAGAAAATAATCTTTGTGATTGATGGAATTTAGAATGGGTATCAATTCCACAAACTCCACCATTTAATAACTTTTCTATATCAATAACATAATTTATATCTTTTCTTTTCTTATTTTTTAATATATATTTATTACCTTCTTTTTGAAAATTACTATCTGTATAATAATACTTCTCATCTACATTTTTATCTAAAAAGTCTTTAAATTTAATATTTGTAGGATGTCCTATTGGAAAACTAAATTTATCATGCTTACCTAAAATGGCAATTAAAAAATACCTTCTTCTAGTCTGAGGTATTTCAAAATTAACTGCATTTAAAACATTATCATAAAGAGTATAACCCATATTGGATAAATCTAATTTAAACAAATCTAAAGTGTCTTTAAACTTTTTGCTCGTTATACTGGCAACGTTTTCAAATATTACATATTTTGGCTTTTCCTCTACTTCTTTTAATAGGCGAATCATCTCCCAACCGAGACTTGATCTAGTTTCGCTTTCAAAAGTAAAACTACGCATTTTACCAGCACAAGAAATATCTTGACATGGAAAACCACCAATCCATAAATCAGAATATGGTAAATCCTTTCCTTTTATTTTTGTAATATCACCTAGATTTAATTCTTCACTTGTATTATGAATAGCACAATAACTTTTAATAGCATCTTTATCTATTTCTGAAAAAAATTCTACCTTATAATCATTAATAACTTCTTCTTGTTTTAATCTTTCTAAAGCCTTTTCTGGACTTCCAATTCCACTAAAAAATGTTCCTACTTTTAAAATTTTATTTGTCATTATATCAACCCCCTTCTTTTATTCAGACAAACAAAAAAAGACCTTTTTTTATCAAAGATCTTTAAAAAAATGATTTTTTTAATAATATTATTTTTTAAAAAAGTTTTCAGAAACCCTTATATTATAAGGCTTTTTCACTTGTTTTATTGCACCGTGTATAAAGGTATCCACCATGTCCTGCATCAACCACAACACCTGTTACTATTCGCTCATTCATAATATTCACCTCTACATTAAAATATGTAAAAAGGCCTATTTTGCTACTACCTAAAATACTTATAATTTTATAAACTGATTATTATAAGCTTTAATTATCATATCTTTTGCTAATATATCAATACTATCTAAATCACAAATATTAACTTTTCTAACTTCATAGTAATTTTCTCTAGAACATCTTTCTAATTCTTCACCCCCAAGTATAGGAATACCACTAACTATTCTACATTTAAAAAAATGAGCAATAGAAGTATCATTTTCATCAAAACCTAAATAACCAATAATATCAACATCTATGGATAATTCTTCTTTTAATTCACGTTTTAATGTTTCATCTAAAGTTTCATCTTTTTCTATTCCTCCACCAGGTATAACATAATACTCATTAAAAGTTTCATCATCATTAACTCTTCTTCTAAAAATAGTATGTAGTTCATTACCATCAATAATAATCCCTCTAACACTAACTCTTTTTTCCATCAATTAACCTCCATATATCAAACATAATCATTTATCTTTAAGAGCAAAAGTTAAAACATTACCAAATATTTCTAATTCACTAGAATCACTATTATAAATAAGCACACTATCATCAATAAAAGTCTATTATGAACTACTACCTGCTTTTAATATCATCTAAAATATCTTCATAATTATTATCATTTAAAACATCACTCATAATTCTCAAATAACTTTCATACCTATTAATATTAATTAATCCACTAGCAACAGCTTGTTTAACAATACAAGAATCATATGGTTCATTATAATGTAAACAGTCACGATACTTACATTTCTCTTTAAAATTATTAAATTCAGGAAAATAATCTTGAATTTCTATTGGACTAAATGATGAAACATCAAGACTTCTTATACCTGGAGTATCTATAATAGATGAGTTTTCCTCCCATATATAATATCTAGAAGATGTAGTAGTATGACGACCACGTTTACTTTTATCACTAATATGACCAGTTTTAATTTCATCATCATTCATAATTGCATTAGTAAGTGATGATTTCCCAACACCACTATTGCCAACTAATATAGCTTGCTTACCAAACAAATATTTTTTTAAATCATCAATACCAATATTTTGATATGCTGAAGTATAAATAACAGGAATATTAAGTTCTCTATAAGTATTTAGAATTTCTTCTTCTTTATTAGTTTTTAAATCACACTTATTTAAACAAATTAAAGCTTTAATATTACTATTTTGTAAAATCATTAAATACCTATCTATAAATTTTGGATGAAGAGGTGGTTCCTTAGCCGCAACAACAATTATTGCTATATCAACATTAGCAGCTATATTTTTTATTAAACCGACATCATCAAGTCTTGTACTATCCTTTTTAACTCGAGACAATAAAGATGTTCTTTCTAACATATTAATTATAAAATAAGTATTACCATTTTTATTTAATACAACCTTATCACCGGGAAAAAGTACTTGATTACATACCATATTTATATCATTCCTAAGCTTTGCTAAAACTACTTCTTCATCATATAAAACATATGCATCATTATATCTAACCTCAATTACTATTCCATATTTATCACTACTTTTAATAACAAAATCATCTGCTTTATTATTTTTCTTTCCTAATGAATTTTCTTTTGCTCTTTTCTTTTTATCAATACTCTTTTTTGTTTTAAAACTTTCATAAGAATTATAATGTGCCATCAAAAACATCTCCTATCAACAAATCCATTATTTCTTTATCATAATCATATAACTCATGTTTACCATTTTCAATAGTAATTAATTCTAACTTATTTCTTAAACAAAACTCTTTAATATCATCATAAGATACAGTTTTATCCATCATTCCTTGTATAATTGAAACATTCCTAAATTTAGCTTGTCTAATCTCTTTACCATCATTCTTAAATTCTAAATAAGTATCTTTATATATTTTAATATTATTATATAATGGCATAAATTCATTATCATCAAAATAATTAATAGATATACCTGTCTTTAACTCCATTATTTCACAAAAATTAATAGCAGGACACATCAAAATAGTTTTATCTATATCCTTATTACATCTAATAAGTCTACTTAAAATAACATATCCTCAAAAACTAGAACCAAATAAACATATAGGAACATTATATTTATCTTTAGTAGATTTAATTACTTCTTTTAAATATTCTATACATAAGCTCAAATTAAATAAAGAAAAATCAGTTTTATCATCACCATGTCCTGGAAAATCAAAGGAAATAACACCAACATTATTATTTAATAAAGCTTTTGAAAATCTATTAACTAAATTTTTATTACTACCTAGTCCATGACAATAAATAACTATTCTCTCTAACTTATCTATAGGAACATTTTCAAGAATATTAATTTTTTTACCAATTACGGAAATCATAATAACTATTACCTTATCTCAATTTTTTAAATAAAATTACTTTTGACACAATAGTATCTTTCTATCTATAACCATACCTATTATTATAACTAACTTCCATATTTTTTTCTTTTTTAGATATATCATATAACATTAAACATCTATAAAAATCAGGACTCTTTTTATAATCATGTTTCTTAATAAAATTAATTAACTCTTTATTATCACCAGTCATAATACAATGAATACCAGTACCATAAGATATACCATCAATAGTAATTATTCTATTATAATAATATATTGGTCTTTTCTTATCTATTACAACAGAACCACTCATAGCAATATCTATAATCTTATATCTCTTTTTAGTAAAAACATCCTCATATATTACATAAGCTTCGTCCATATCAACACCAACTATTTTAAATAAACTTACATAAGAATTATTCATAGCATTTAACATCTTAACTTTATCTTCATTTCTAAGTTTATTCTTCTCCAAATATATCTCAGTTACTGAAGGTATACCTTCAATATTTTTATAGATAAATAGTTCGTCTAATATTGTTCTATCATCAGGATCATCATAATCGAAATTAAAAAATCTCTTATCTTTTAATTTATCAAAATTAACTTTACTAGTCATATCTTTAAGATATTCATTTATATCATATTTACCATCTAAAATATAGTTTTCCATACTATCAATAACTTCACTCTGTAATTTTCTAAATTTATTATACTTTTTAATATGAGTCTTTCTATTTAATTGATACTGTCTTGCATTAAAGAAAATTCTAGCTCTATCTTCATCACTAAAATTAGCAAGTATTCTTTCTAAAATATCATCCATAATTTTTTACCTCTTTTCTAACAAATTATACTATAAAAATAAATTTATCTATACTAGATTATAAAATATATCTTCCTAATCATCAAGATTAGATGTAACATATATAGTAGGATACTTAACTCCAAAACTTCTATGAGAAACTAGTTCTTTTTTAATTTTTTCTTCTAATCTTGTAACCTGTCTAAGTGTAAGATTAGCATCCATCTCTACCATTAATTGTATCTTGTAATATTTTCCATAGCGAATCAAATAAAATTTAACTTTCTCTACTCCTTTTATATTTAACAAAAACTCTTCTATTTTCTTATAAAGTTCTACATTATCTTCAACTTTACCTATTAAATTCATAGAATTATCTTTTAAAATATTAAAAGCTGTTTTAAATACAATAAATCCCATTACAAGTGCAACTACTATATCAACATATCTAAATATAACAATACTATCTGATAATTGTAATAAAATAGTCGCCACAATAACTCCTATAGAAGAATATAAATCCATCTTTGATTCTTGATAAGATATAATCAACATCTGACTATTTATCTTTTTACCAACTGAATAAAGAAAAAACAAAGTTATTATCTTAAGTATTAAAGCTACAAATAAAATAAATAGTACTAAAAGAGAAGGAATATGCCATTTACTAATAAAGCCATTAACTACTATAAAAATAGATAATAGTAATAATATAACTCCTATTACTAAATTTATAATATACTCCATCTTACCAAAACCAAAAGGATGACTTTTAGTAGGACGTTTTTTAGATACTTTTATTCCAATAAAAGAAACAATATCAGTAATAAAATCACTTAATGTTTGCATTCCATCTGATATTAAAGATGCAAAATTAAAATAAAGTCCTCCACCTATTTTTAAAATAGATATAAAGAAATTTATAATCATACTAAATACAAATACTTTAAATTCTTTTTTCATGTCATACCTCTATACTTGCACATATATTAAAAATTAAAACTGAGTATTATAACGAACTCTTTTATTTTTTTCTTTTTTAGATATCTCATATAATGTAAGACATCTAAAGAAATCTGTACTCTTCTTATAATCATGTTCTTTAAGAAATTTTCTAAACTCTTTATTATTATAACTAAGATTACAATGAATACCAGTTCCAAAAGATATTCCATCTACTGTAATAACTCTATTATACATATAAATAGGATTATTATCATCTATTTCAGAAAATGCACTCATAGAAATATCTATTACTTTAAACCTTTTATGAGTAAATACATCTTCATAAGTAACATAAGCATTATCAAAATCTATGTCAGTTACTTTAAATAATCCTACATAAGACTCATTCATTGCCTTTAACAATTTAACTTTATCTGCATTTTTAAATTTATTTTTTTCTAAATATATCTCTGTAACTGAAGGTACTTCTTTTAAATTTTTATATACAAAAAGTTCAATTATTATAGAAACATCATCAGGATTATCAGAAGAAAGATCAAAACCCTTTAGATTTTCAAAACTACTAACTTCTCTATCCTTATTTAATTCACTTATATATTTACCAAAATCATATTTACCATCAAAAATATATGAAGCCATACTCTCTAAAATATCAGCATGAACTTTTCTATAATGATTATATTTCTTAATATGAGGTTTATTATCTAACATAAGTCTTCTCATATTAAACATCATATTTTCTAAATCTCCACCAAATAACTCATCCATAACTATCCCTCTTTCCTAACATTTTCAATTTCTATTGGCATATAATTAATAACTTCTACTGATACACATCTATGCTTACTGGAATCAAAAGAACTATCAAGTTTAGCATTATGAATATGTCCATGTATATTAATATAACCATTAAGTATTTGATTATTTTCTAGAGGTCTATGAGATAGTATAATTTTATATTCATCTAATCTAGTTTGTGTAGGAACAACTTCTAAACCTATATTATTATAAAAGTTTATTGATTTACCATCATGATTACCTCTTACTAAATATATCTTTCCATTAAGTTTACTAACAAAGTCACTTATATTATCACCTAACAAAAAATCTCCTAAATGATAAACAATATCATCTTTATCTACAATACTATTCCAATTATTGATAATAGTATTATTCATCTCTTCTATATCTTTAAATGGTCTATTACAATATTTAATTATATTACTATGATTAAAATGTGTATCTGCAATTAAATATATTTTTCTCATTACTCACCTCATCTAAAAATACTAAATAATCTCTTATCAATAGTACTATTAATATCATCTAAATCAAATTCATCTATATTATAATCATTTTCTTCATCATTAAAAATTCTATCTAAATAATATTCTCCACCACAATCTTCAACTATACCATAACCTTTACCATTTACAACATAACATCTTTTAGAACCATAATCTTCTAAAACCTTACTCACTCTTACATTAAATACCCAGTTATCCCCATAATCATAAATAACTTTAAATCTTTGTCCTTCTTTTAATTCTAAATAATTTATATCTTTACTAAGTTCCTCATCATCCAAATAATCCTTACCTTTTTTCATACCATAACAATGAGCTAAATCTCCCCTCATTGATAATATAATTGCCTCACATAAAGTAGAAATATTAATATCACTATCAATAGATATTTTTCTTTTAATCTCTTTTTCAAAACCTGATAAAGATACATTTAAAAGATAATGTTTAGGCTTAACTAATTCTTTTTTATAAGTTAAATAATTATCAATATTATAGTTTATCTTATCAATATCAAAATCTAATAGATTATATTTTATATCTGAATAAGCTTTAGAATTACGCTTTCTTGCAGATACTACATCTTCAAGAAAAAATGAATGATATCCTTCTAATAAACCATATCCTTTACCATTTACAACTTCAAAATCTTTATCAAAAGACTCATCAGTCATACTAACAATTTTAATATAAATATCATAATCACTTCTAAAATCATAGTTTAATAAAAGTTCATCACCTTCTTCTAGATATAAATCTTCGACCGTTAAATCTTCCTCCATCATCTCTTCAATATCAGGATCAGAAACACTACACCACGGTCCTAAATATGAAAAATCTCCATTAATAATCAATTGATATAGATGTTTACATTCCCCATTCATAGATAAAATCATATATTCACAAAAAGTTTGCAAATTCAAATTATCATTTACATTAATCTCCCTTGTAATATCTTTTTCAAACCCATCTAAATATGCACTAAAACTTATTCCCATCTTAATACTCCCTATAATCTACTAACATCTCTTCTAAATATTCTTTTAAACCATTGTCATTTTCTTTATCAATAAACTCTTCTAATTTTTCACATGCTAAGTCATATTCTTTTTCTTCATATAACTCTATAAGCATCTGATAAACATCAAACTTAACACTATAATCACAAGTTTTTAATCTTTCTTTAAAGTACTCTATTCCTTCATCTATCTTTCTCTTAGCATTAAATAAGAAAACTTTAGCATTTAAGAAAAGTGTTTCATTAGAATCATTCAAATCAAAACTATCATAAAAGAAATCAACTAATTCCTCTAATAATAATAAATATTGTTTTTCTTTTGGTGTATACTTATTAATCATTTCCATAAGTAATTTACTATATCTTTCAAAGAATTGATATAAACTGTAATGAATAGATACTTCTTCATCATAATCATTTATAGTTTTAAATGAATTATTTTTAATAACTACTTTTATCTTATCAAAAGCTTCTTTTAAATAGTCTATATTAATTCTATTTTCTTTTAAATAATCTCTCTTAATAAACATAGGTATTGCTTTATGTTTTAACACATTATATAGAAGTTTATCTATCTCAATATATTCTTCTTTATAAAAATCATATAAATCATACTCATCACTACTAGTTTTCTTTTTAGGATATTCATTCAAACTCTTAGTAATATAAGACTGATAAGGTAAAAAATTACTTTCCTTATTAATACAGCATTTTTTATATTTTTTACCACTACCACATGGACAAGGATCATTTCTGCCTACTTTAAAAGGCTCTTTCATAATATTAGCTTCACTCTCTTCTTCTATAAAAGATTCAAGCATTTTTGAAACTTTATCTTCATCAAAAACATCTTCTCTATTATCAAAACACGCCCACCAACTCATCGACTTAATTGTATCATCAATAGGTTCAATTCTAACTAATTTATGTTCATAATTAAATATATAATCTACAAAGCTATCATAATTACCTATCATCATAGTATTAATAACTCCATAATAATACATTTTCTTAACTTCATTCATTAAAGAAAACAAATGAAGGCTTGCAATAACTTCCATAATATCAGTATAAATATCATCCATATCATCTTCATTATCTATATAATCATAAAGATCTAGAAGTTTTAATAAATATTTTTCTACTTCTTCTTTTGTTATTAATCCATTATCACAGAAATAGACATATGTCTTTAAAAAGCACCCTCTTATATTTTCGTCTATATTTCTATTTTCAATAACTTTATTTATAGAATCAAAATCTCCATCAAATACACTAACTATAATAGAAGATAAATTATCATATGCCCAATCACCTAACAAATTGTAAAAATCATATCCTTCTTTACTAAAAATATCTATTATTACTTTAAATAATCTCTTATCTTTAATTTCTGCTAACAAAAAGACAGCATATACAACACTAAAAGGACACTCTTTATTTTTATCCATATTAGAAGCAAAAACCTCTAAATGACTTAACAAAGTATCACTAACTTCATCTTTATTCTTTTTAGCATATTCCACTGCTTCTTTTTGAAACATCTTATCATTTTTATTAAATTCTTTAATAATATCCATACAACAATTCTCCTTTACTACTAAAAATAAGATAACATATTTAAGTTACCTTATCAATTAAAATATTCTGAACCAGGACAAAAAACATTCTCAATTAATTTATAAATTTCTTTATCACTGTTATGACTAGGAGCATATATCAAAAAAGTATATTTTCCTATTTCTTTATCATATCTCATATTATAATACATCTCATAAATATCATCTTTATAAGAAATAGAAACATTATAATAAACTGTATCACCATAACTAGAATTATCATAATTAATATCTTCAAATACAACACCTATATCTTCTAATGTTTTTAATCTCTTAATAAATTCTTTAATAGAATATTTTTTTAACTCTCTATTAGAAATATCTATATTACCATTTAATAAAGTCTCTATTTCTTTATAATCATAACTTTCTAAAAGAGAAAACAAATTTTTAGTCTTATTATCTATAATAATAGTCGTATAAGATGGTAAATTCTTAAATCTACCTAACTCTCCAATAGATAAAATAATAAATGGAGACAAAATTAATAATGTAATTAAAAATATAACAATTAACTTACGTTTAAATCTATTGTTATAGTACTTAATAGATTCAGTTATAGTGGCATTATTCTCATCTTTTAAACCTAACTCTCCATTTAAAAGTTCTGTAACACTAATACCTAAAATATTACATAATTCATTAAGTATACTTATATCAGGGCATCCCTTTCCACATTCCCATTTTGATATAGTCTTAGGACTAAGATTAAGTAAATCTGCTAAATCTTGTTGGGTAAGACTTTTATCCTTTCTTACTTTCTTAATTAGTTTTCCAATTTTTTCTTGATTCATATTCTTCACTCTCCTTCTTACATAAAGAATATAAAATAATATCTAAAATTAACACCCACTAATAGTAGAGTTTTAAAAAAGCATAAGTTTATTTACCTATGCTTTCATTAAAAATGTTAAATAACCTCTATAAGCTTCATAAATATCTACTTTACTAGTAACTTCATAAGGTGCATGCATATTTAAAACTCCAACTCCTGCATCTATTACTTTTACATCATAATTAGCAAGGATATAGGCAATAGTACCACCACCACCGGCATCTACTTTACCTAACTCTGATATTTGATAACTAACATTATCACTATCTAAGATATTTCTAAGTTCTGCAATAAACTCAGCATCAGCATCATTACTACCACTCTTACCACGAGCACCTGTATATTTACAGAAAACTAAACCACGAGCTAAATATGATGAATTACGTTTATCCATAACACTAGCATATAAAGGATCATATGCTGCATTAACATCACTACTTAGCATCTTAGAATTAGAAAGAACTCGTCTAACACTAACAAAGCTATCTTCACCTAATAAATGACAAATCTCTGCTATAGTATTTTCATAGAAACGAGATCCCATACCAGTAGAACCAACACTACCTATTTCTTCTTTATCAACTAAAATACAACATAAAGTCTTATCGGTAACATCTGAATCTAAAAATGCCATTAATGATGAATATGCACAACTTCTATCATCTTGTCCATAAGATAAAACCATACTCTTATCAAATCCCATATCACGAGCCTTACCTGCAGGAACTACTTCTATTTCACTAGATAAGAAATCATCTTCAGATATATCATATTTTTCTTTTAATAAAGAAAGTACATTAGCTTTAACCCCTTCTTTATCTTCTCCTTTTAAAGGCATATTACCAATCAAAATATCTAAAGCTTCACCTTCAATTAATTTAGAAGCATCTTTTTTCATCTGTTCACCCGCTAAATGAGGAAGTAAATCAGTTATACAAAATACAGGATCATCTTCACTTTCTCCAATATTAACATCTATCTTAGTACCATCCTTCTTAACAATAACACCGTGTAAAGCTAGAGGAATAGTAGTCCATTGATACTTCTTAATACCCCCATAATAATGAGTATCAAAATAAGCAAAATCAGTATCTTCATATAAAGGATTAGCTTTTAAATCAAGTCTAGGAGAATCAATATGAGCCCCTAATATATTCATACCCTTAGTAATAGAGTCATTACCTATTATAAATAAAATAACTGCTTTCCCTCTATTATCAGCATAAATCTTATCTCCTGGCTTTAAAGCTTTTTCTTCTTTAATATAATCCACAATATTGTGGAAACCTTTCTCTTCAGCACGTCTAATAATCTCTTTATTACATTCTCTTTCTGTCTTTGAAACAGTTAAAAACTTCTTATAATCTTCACCCATCTCAAACACTTTAGAAACTTCTACTGCATCATACTTCTTCCAAATATTCTCTTTCAAAACAATCATCCTTTCCTATTTTAGTATAACACAAAACAAACAATTATATTTATAAATGATAATATTTAATATCTTCATTATATTCTTTTTCTACCATCTTAGCAAAAGATGTACCCATACTAATAGGATAAGTAGAAAGTAACCCATCATAAACAATTACCCCATCATACGGAAATAAAGAAGTAGTAACAATACATGGTATATCATGATAAGGAATAACTTCATCTATATTAGAATTTAATCCTTTAATCATATAAACACGATCACTAGAAAGAAGTGCCGTATAGTCTTCTTCATATTTAGCAATAGTAAACATTCCTCTAATACCTTGTTTAAATTTACTTACTTTTTCTAAATCTTCACTATCAAAATTATGAGGATTATCTTTCAAATAAGCATCTATAATCTTTTCTTTATCTTCAAATAGATACTCTATAATTGGCATTAATTGATTAGGATCTAACTGTTCCTGTTTATATATTTTTTTAACACTAGTATTAACATGATACTTATTATTAACATACTCTAACAATGAAAAATATAAGTTGTAAAAACCTTTCGCAACATCATCACCTAAACAAGCATCCTTTTGACCTGTATATTCGATTTCTCTTTTAAATTCATATTCTTCTTGTTCTTTAAGTTTCTCTTTATATTCTCTAGGACACATTCCATTTAAAGCCCCTGAAGGCATCTCATCCATCGCTTGATCCATTAATTTAAAGAAATCACCTAAAGGATAATTTTTCAAAGCAGGAACATTCCTAATAGAATCCTTTAAAGACTCTCTATCTTTATTTAATAATGCAAATATTCTAATTGGTTTTAATACTGTAAAACCGAAGAAAGGTAAGTCCATTAATTCTTTATAAAATTTTTTAACTATTTTATTATCAAAGTTAAAATCATCATAAAATATATTTATATACTCCCTTAAATCAAAAGTTTGTGTACCACCAATAGCATATTCTTTTCTCGCTTCATCAAGCTCTTCCTCATAATGAAAATAACCAATATATAAACCAATAGGAACTTTTTTATCATAAACTTCCATATATTTATCATATATCATTACATAATAGTTAAATAATTTATTATTAAATACATGATCAAATACTACTCTATCATCTAATTTTAATAAAGATGATGTTATATTTATTAAAGGATAAATCAAAAAGTTTCCCATTACTTTATAAAAGCCAATTAAAAATTCATTAAGTTCTGTTTTCTTCTTAACTTCACTCATTTTTACTTTAGATAACGCAAGTAAAATAGGCTCTTTTAATTCATCATAAAAATCATACTCATATTTTTCATTATAGCCAACTAACATTTTTTTAATTAAACTGGCTTTCTCAAATTTAAACCTTTCATCATCATAATTAATCTCTTCTCTATTAGCCATTCTTTTTAAAAACTTAATCTCTCTATAAGTACACATATCAATAATATTATTATAGTCACTATAAAACTCTATAATCTTTTCAAGCATTTTCTTCCTAGTTATCTTATCATATTCTTTAAATTTAGGATAAATTCGACTATATAAGTCAAATACAAATTCCTTTTTATATGGATTATCAACAATTTTCATAACATATCACCTCTTTTTTCCGTATTATATCACTATTTATATAAAATATCTATATCAACAAAACCATTGATACCATCAATAACCCCATCTTGACATAACTGCCACATCATATAATCTTTATCATAATCAGTTTTATCGGTATAATGAGCAAGCCATACTTTATTAGTATTATATTTCCAAATAGCATTTAAATAATTTTTACTACCATAAAGCATAGTATCATAACCAGCATCTTCTAAAGTTGAAAAGTAAGACTCAGCCACTTCATTTAACTGATATAAACTAAGATTCATGATATTAAAAGATGTAAATGATTCAAAATCAAATGCTATAGGTAAAGTAATATCATAATCTTTTATTTGTTTAATTACCCATTCTGCTTGTTTTCTAGCTTCTTTCTTGCTATCTGCATAGGAATAAAAGTATATACCAACATCTAAATCATTCTCTATCGCATCACTAATATTTCTTTTAAAGTAAGGATCAAGAACATATTCTCCCCCTACCCCATTTTGATGCCCTACACGAATAATAACAAACTCAGCACCTGCTTTTTTAACTTTAGAAAAATCTATCGCTCCTTGCCACTTAGAAACATCAATACCAACTAAAGTATCATCAGTTTTATGACTATTAACTATATCCTTAAAAACAGTATAAGTAACTTCACTATTACTACCACCACCAGTTACCTCTCTTGGTTCATAAACATATAAAGTAAAGTCAACACTCTCTTTATTTCCACTATTATCTTCTGCTTCATAAACCAAAGAATAGTTCCCTGCTGTATTTAAATCATAATCACCTATTATTTTACAACTAGGATTACTATCATAATTATCAGCACAGAGTATCTCATCTTCTAAATTAACATCATCACCTACTCTAACACTATAACTATTAGATAACCATATTAAAGGCTCTTCTAAGTCTTTTACTTCAACTTCAAAAGTACCTTTTCTTTTTCTATTATCACTATTTAAATAAATAAATTCTACATCTACAGTCCCCAACTCCGTAGTATCAATTTTATTATTATCTACAACTTCACCATCAATATCTTTAATAAAATCTTTTACTTTAACATCACTATAAACATTAACAGTTAAATCATCATTTAAAATAAAGCCACTATTATCAACAACTATTCTCACGTTAAAATAAATTATCAAAGAAATAATTAAGATAGCAACAATAATAATAGAAGATAATATAATTATTTTCTTATTCACAGGAAGTATCACCTCAACTTTAACTTTTTCTCACCTTTATTATATCATCTTTTTCTAACTCGCCAATAAGTAAAGATGAATTTACATTATGTTTCATAGAATTACTAATAACTTCACTCTCACTATAATTAGCATAACAATACTTACAAAAATGTTTACAAGAATTATAATACCCAATATCAACCATTTCTACACAATTACATAGTCCACCTTTTCTAACTTTACTTTTCTTAAATTTATCTTTACCCGTTAGTCTTTTAGCAAGTTCTAATTCTAAACAATCCCCTTTAATAAAACCATACTCTACTAAATTTATCTTTTCAAAACAAGTTTGTACTGTCATATTATATTTATCTGCAATAGAACTAAAAGATGTTCCTATTGTTTTATAATCTTCAAAGTCAAAAGGTTTAACTCTAAGTACTCCCATATTCTTCCTTACATTTTTATAATCATCTATAAAAGAAACAATAATATGTTTAACATACCCATTAAGTAAACTACAAAGTCTATCAAATGCTTTAATATGATAATCTAAATTATACTTATCACTTAAAAATATAGGATCATATCTAACATAAATATTATCAGAACCAATAATCTTAGATATTTCTATAACACTTTCAATTATCTTATCTTTATTAAATACATTAGGTTCAATATCTCTTTTATAAGGAGTAATCGTAACATTAAATAGTATAGGCTTATTTATCTCTTTTAAGTAAGGAACAATAGGTATAGGATTCTTAGTACAAAAGTAAATTAAATCTACATCATTAAAATATATTCTACTTACCTGCTTCTTATAAAAAGGATTTCTAACATCAACATATCCTTCTTTTAATCTATTCATAAACCAAGGAGTATAGAAAGCTACTATATCACATCTACCACTTACAAAAAGAATCATAAATATCACTACCTTAACACATTTAATATTACGAAAATTCGTAACTAATTTATTACATTTTCATCTTGATATATAGAATTAAATCTGATACTATATTTATAAGGAACATTTAATAGTTGGGTGAGGCCTCAGAAAGGAGGCTAATATATGAACAAGAAAGATTGTTTAATTTCTTCTTTAGTAATTATATTATTTCTTCAAAACCTTATATTGCTATTTATAACACTTGCTTTAATATAGAAGAAGCCACCTAACTCAGCAATGATTTAGGTGGTCTCTAAAAAAATCATAATATTCGAGGCCACTCAACATGCTATTATTAAGTGTTCCTCTTTTTATATTGTATGAAAATTTTTCTTACATATACATCATATCATAATTATTACATTTATGCAAATCTATCTTACAATTTTTTACTTAATACTTTAGCTCTAGGTATAAACTTACTAACTTCATAACTAGGAACAATACTATTATCTTTTATTTCTTGTAAATTTTTATGAATCTACTTAGCTGCTTGTCTATTCCTTTCTTCAATATTTTCAAAAGTATGTCCTTTTTATAGTTTATTACTGGCTTTTCCAAAGTTAGCATTATTTACTCACATTTTCTAATCTATATAATTTTACTTGTTCTTTTCTCTCATCATCTAAACAAAAATCTTCAACAAATCCATCTTTAGGATGTTTTTCTACAAATTCACCTGCATTAAAACTATCTTTAACTGCAGGCTTTAAGCCTTGCAAATATAAAGCAGGATAGTTATAACAAGCAATAGATAACTCACTAAATCTATCAAATATTGATTCATCTTTATTAATTTCTTCTCTTATATTTAAATTTCTAACCATAATACACCTCAATTAATCACTTCATGCACATAGTATAACAATAATTTATTATAAAAGCAAAAGAAAAGTGCAACTTTTTAATTAATAAATTTTTATTATAATCTTTTTACTAACTCATATCTACTTTTATCAAACATTTGCCAAGGAAGAAACCTTCTTCCTTCAGTATGACCACTAATTGCAAATTCCCTAAATGAAGCTGACAGTAATTCTTCTTCCATACTAGGAAGTTTTTTTATTAAGTTTTTAATAACATCAAGCCATATAAAATTAGGAATTTCCGTATATTCCACAGGAATATATTTAGATACATCTTGAACTGGCAAATTTAAACTTTCTAAAAAAGAAATTCTTTTCTCTCTACTAATTTTATAATCTTCTTTAGAAATCAAATAAGTTCTATAATCTCTAAAATTTTCTACATTACATTTATATAAATCAAACCAAGGAATAAAAAATCTCTCATGAACATCTAAAGCTTTAGACACTTCTCTTCCATCAAAGCCCTTACCCACCGCTTCAATATAAACGCCATTATTAATACTAACAGCAACTGATATACCGGCATATCTTTCATACCTTTCACTAGGTTCATGACATAAATCAAATAATACCAAAACACCATCAGAATCAAGTTTCTTAACTTCTTCAAATGTACTAATAATATCAGTATCAATACCCCTTCTTTCCACACTTTTCATAAAAGGTTTACTAATTAACGTATCATTTCTCTCTCCAACTATTTTTTTACAAAAATCATAGTTTTCTAAATAGTCTTGGATAGACTTCACTATTGTTAAATTTCTAATTGGACTAAGAGAAGGAAAATACCTCATTAAATTTATCATATCTCTTGCCCTGTGATACTGCATCATTTTAGGAATATCATCTTTATTATTAATGTTAAGCATAAAATCACCTGTAGTTATATTATACACGCCAGTTACATATAGTCAAAAGAAAAATGCACTGTTTAAAAGTGCACTTTAAAATTCTACATATCTATTAGTATTATAAAAAGTACCATCTACTTCTACATAAATAGAGTATTTTCCACTAAGTCCATCTTCATTAATATATTTAGTAACACTAATACCTTCTTTAGTTTCTTCTTCAGTAAATATATCAACACATAAAGCAGTATAAGGTCTCTTACTTATAGAAACATTATAAATATTTTTAGTACCATTTTTATAAAGAATAACATTAACATCAGTACCTCTTTTAAACTTACCAGTAAATACTAATCTATCAACTTCTTTAGTAATACTAATATTATGTTCTTCTTCTATATCTTTAAAATCTTTACTATTCAAGATAAATCCTAACTCACTATTAGTAACTTCAGTCTCACCTAAACTACCAACCCTTTCTGCTTTACTTAACTTAAAACTTTCATTCTCTGGATATAAGCTCATCTTTTCTACCCGATAATTATTAGTAGGTAAAACTATTTCAAAGATAACCTCACCATCTTTATATTCCACAGTATCACTAACTA
This sequence comes from uncultured Mycoplasmatota bacterium, assembly GCA_946497955.1. Classification (GTDB taxonomy): domain Bacteria; phylum Bacillota_I; class Bacilli_A; order RF39; family UBA660; genus Onthousia. Next base: position 22,791 of record CAMMMH010000017.1, read on the forward strand.
AGCGGTCTGCCCCACTAATTCCAGCAGGTTGATTAGAGTTCTTTCCATCTACATAAACAATACCACCAGAATGAATTATATAATGCTCACTATCTATATAATCAACATCAGATATATATGGAGAATAAAACTCACTACCACGTTCTTTACCATATTCAAATACTTGTTCAATAGTCATTTTATCTGTATCTATCTTATACATAACACCACGAGAATAACTGTCTTCTGCAGGAACATATTCATCTTCATTTTTAGATTTATTATTACCATTATCAAAGATAAATACATAACCTTCTGGAGTAATCATCGCTGCATGTTGACTCCATTGCCATTCAAAGTCATCTCCAACAGGTGTAAAGAAATACTTCTGATATTCTTCACTCCAATTAGTATGATCTCCTATTATCCAGTTTAAATCTCCACTATCATAATCTATATTAATAACAGCATCTTGATGTCTACCAGATAAAGTTATAGAATTAGTTTCTTCATCATACCAAACAGAATTATTATGAAACCAATCATACTCTATCCAGTTTTCACTCTTACCATCTTCCATATTTAAAATATCTTTTAAATCAAAAGTCTTAACAACTTCACCAGTTTCCCTATCAAGTTCTACAATATAGTCTTCAACAGTACCATCACCACTAGTAAAATCATCACTAGCGACTAATAAATTACCATTAGACATCTCATAATAATCATGATGATAACCACCAGGTAAACTATACTCTTTGTATATTTTACCTAACATATCCATCTCATATAAACCTGTCATATAATAAGGACTATTAACTAATCTTTCTGTACTTAACATCATATGCCCATTATCAAGTCTATTAACCTCCCAAATAGAATTAATAGTTAAATACCATCTAACATCACCATTTACATCATATGCACATGTATAACCACCACTAGATGGCGTAAAGAAATATAAATCATTACTTAACTCATCTTTATCTGCATCAACAGAAGTAGGTAAAATAAAATCATCTGGTAAAGCCTCAGTAGTAATTGTAAATTCTTTTTTTACATCACCATATTCTACAACTACAGTATTATCTCTATCAGGATAAAGACCATATATAGGTAAATAATGTTCAGTTCCTTCATCAAAAGTATATTCATATGTACTAAGTTTATCATCACCTTCAATAGTAACTTTAGGACTAATAGATTCTTCAGTCTTAAAGATAATTAATGCTGTTAAAGGTGAAATCTCATAAGGATTAACAATTACATCAGCATTATCAATATCTTTCAACTCTGTAGGAAAGTCCTCCTCTAATTTACTTTCCTTTTCAATTAAACTACTAACAACTTTCACTCCTTTACTATTAGTACTTAAATTATTAAAAACAAGTAAGCAACCAACAACAAGTATTAAAATAATAACTACAACTATTATAACAATTTTCTTTTTCTTCATAGTATCTCCTCCATTCACTTTTATTTTACTTTATAAAACAATTATAAGTAAATAAAAAGAAAGTTGAAAAAACTCAACTATTAGTTGAGTCAAAACAATCATCATCAAAACTTAAAGGAACTTCATAAGTAATAGTCTTATCATCAAGACTAGTAGCATTTATCTCTAACACTAACTGGTTATTTTTAAATATCTTACAACTACTAGCATAATCATCCACTGTAAAATCAATACTATTAAGTAAACCAGAAAGAGTATCTACATCACTATTTTCACTTTTACAACTACTAATCTTTGTCTTAGCATCACCATTAACATCAAAAAGATTACAACTTAAACTTTTATATTCAGTATTATCATCACTATTATTATAATTAATACTAGATATATAAATAGATGACTTATCAGGAGAAAAAGCTAAAACACCACTGACATCAAAATCATTAGAATCAGTCTCTAATACTTTAAACTCATAAGTTTCTTTATGAACGACAAAAAACACGAAAATACCAACCACACAAATACCTAAAACTGTTATTGGAATAAGTATTTTCTTATTTAATTTTTTCTTGTTCTTAACACTTCCCTCTAATAGTTCATCTATATTAACATTAAATAACTCACTAACAGTTTTAAGGATAGCAATATCAGGAATACTTTTACCATTCTCCCATTTACTAACCGCTTGATAAGTAACTCCTAACTTTTTAGCAAGCCCATCTTGTGTTAAGTTATTATCTTTTCTAAGTTTCTTTATAAATTTACCAATTTTCTCTTGATCCATTAGCATCACCTTCTCTAAAAGACTTTTTCAATATTAACTAGTTTTTTATCATCAAACTCTAATTTAAAAGTAGTACAATTAAATACATTATCTTCTAAAATAACTTTATCTTTAAATGTTATATATTTATCTACTAAATTAACATTACACCATTGCTTTAATAACCAAAGAATTGCACTACCATGCGAAACAATAACAACTCTTTTATCTTTATATTCATCTATTACATCCATTAAAGCCTTATATACTCTTTCTCTTACTTCTTTTTGACTCTCTCCATCTCCCACTTTATAATTCTCATCATCATTTTGTCTTAAACCAAAGTCAGTTGGTAATTCATCCCAAGAATTAATACCAAACTTTCTTTCTCCAAAAGATGAATTAACTATTAAGTTTAATTTATTGATATTTGATATGTATTTAGCAGTTGACATCGCTCTAACATAATTACTAGAAATAACAACATCTATATTTTGAAGTTCACTTTCTTTACTTATATTAGATGCTAACTCTTCTCCTTCAATAGATAAAGGCATCTTTTCATTTTGTAACTGTAAGCTTTCATTATTATAATCATTATTTATATTTTTTAATGCTATAGAGTGTCTCATTAAATAAATAGTTGTCATTAAACATCACTACTTTCTTTCTCTCTTACTATTATAACACACTATCCATAACCATATATACTAACTTTTTCTTGCATTTTTGCAACTATCATAATATAATATAGCCAACTTAAGAGAAGAGGGATAAAATATGGAAACTATTAATAATAGTTGTAGAAACTTTTTTAAAAAATTATTAGAAGACTATGTAGAAGAACTTAAAAGAAATTATAATACCACTTTTGATACTAAAGCATTAGATTATCTTGCCGACAAACTTACTATTAAAGCAACAAAAGAAAGTAATCATAAATTATTAACAACAGTAGAAAATAATATTACCAAAATATTTGTGAATGGTAAACTAATTATATCATCAGAAAGTGTTAATAATGGACTTTATGAAAATTGTTTTAACATCACTACAAAAAAAGATACTAAATCAAAAAAACAGGTTCTATTAGTTCAAACTTATGAATATAGTTATGTTCTAAGTAATAACGGGCTATTCAAGTTTGGAAAAGATAATAATGTTTACAATTATTATACATTTAATGTAAATGGAGAAATAGAAACTAAAGCAAAAGTAGATCATAATACAGGATTATTAATAACTAAAAATGAAATATGGAGATTTAATACACAAAAAGAAAGAGAACAAATAAAATTAAATACTAATACAGATTATCAAGATGATGAACTAGTTAAAAAGTTATTAAATCCTAGAAAGATATCTACTAATCTTGATATTACACCTAAAGCTTATGATAGTGTAATGTACACTCTTTCTGATAAGGGAAAAATAAGAAAACACAATGAAGATAGCTCAACTGCTATTTCTCATCCTAAAGATAATTCTATTAAACTACTAGCAGTGGCAGATGGTATAGTTGGATATGGTAATGGAAAAGAAGCCTCAAGTTATACAATAGCAGAATTAGAAAACTGGTTTAACAAATTAAGCTATGAAGAAATTACTAATTCATTTAGTTTACAATTTGGGTTATATGAAACAATAGAAAAAATAAATAAAAATTTATGGGATAGACAAGAAGAAATAGGAACTACTTTAACTTGTGCAGTAGTAACTCATGATAAAACCATTGTTATTAGTATTGGTGATTCAAGATGTTACATTATGAAAGATACTAACATAGAACAAATTACTGACGATGATACAAAACTATATAAAAGTTATAAAGAAGGAAGACTCACAAAAGATGATTTAAGAGTTCATCCATTTCGTAATATAATAGAAGAAGGTTTAGGTTTATCACATAAAGTATGGAAAGCTAAGCCAAGAGTCTTTGATAATAATAAATATGATAAATTATTACTATTTACAAATGGAGTTACTGATTGTTTATCAGATGAGAAAATTAAATTAATTGCTAATACATCTAAAAAAGAAAAAATACTTGAAAAAATAATCGATGAAGCAGTTAACGTAGAACAAGAAGAACCAAAAAATATTACTTTACCTGAAGACTTTAGAGTATATCCAACACCAGGTAAAGACAATACTACAGGAGCAATATTAATAAAGAGATAAATGAAAAAAATTCATCTATCTCTTTTTACTTAACTTCTAACTCTATCGGACAGTGATCACTTCCAAACACATCACTGTCTATTTTCATATTCTTTACATTATCTATAAATCTATTTGACACTAGAAAATAGTCAATTCTCCAACCAATATTCTTCTCTCTTGCCCTTCCCATATAACTCCACCAAGTATAAGCATCTACTTTATCATTATATAGATAACGATATACATCAGTAAAGCCACCATCCAATAATCTTGTAAAAGCATCACGTTCTTCGATAGTAAAACCTGCATTACCAATATTACCTTTAGGATTAGCAAGATCTATTTCTTTATGAGCTACATTAAAGTCTCCACAAACAATAACAGGTTTCTTCTTATCAAGACTCTGTAAATATTTAAGAAAATCTTCTTCCCAAGTCATTCTATAGGAAAGTCTTGACAAGTCTCTCTTGACATTAGGAACATATACACAAACTAAGAAAAAGTCTTCATATTCAAGTGTTATAACTCTACCTTCGTGATTGTGCATATCAACATCTATTCCATATGCCACATCAAGAGGTTTAACCCTAGAATAAACTGCTACTCCAGAATACCCCTTCTTATCGGCAGTATTTAAATAAAAGTTATACCCTTCTGGTCTAAAAGGAATCTCACTCTCTATTGCTTTTACTTCCTGTAGGCAATAAACATCAGCATTAGACTCTTTAAAGAAGTCTTCAAAGCCTTTCTTTAAACATGCTCTAAAACCTGCCACATTAAAAGATACTATCTTCATAACCCACCTACTTACTATTCATCGCTTGTAAAGCCGTTATAGCCACAACACCTACTATATCATTAGCATTACAACCACGTGATAAATCATTAACAGGTTTAGCAAGGCCTTGAGTAACAGGTCCATATGCTTTAGCATGAGCAAGACGCTCTGTAATCTTATAACCAATATTTCCTGCATCTAAATCTGGAAATATCAAGACATTAGCCTTACCTGCTACTTTACTATTAGGAGCTTTACTCTTAGCAACCTCTGGAACAACAGCAGCATCAAATTGTAACTCTCCATCTAAATTAATATCAGGATACTCTTTTTTAGCCATCTCAACTGCCTTTACTACTTTATCAACATCAGCACATTTAGAAGAACCAAAAGTAGAATGAGATAAAAAGGCAACTACAGGCTCCTCTTCTACCAATAATTTAAATGTTTTAGCACTCTCTTTTCCAATCTCTACTAACTCTTCACTACTAGGATTTTGAATCATTCCACAATCAGAATAAACAAACACTCCATTAGAACCATACTCACAATTAGGAACAACCATTAAAAAGAAAGCAGAAGCAACTTTTGTATCTTTACTAGTCTTAATTATTTGTAAAGCTGGTCTTAATGTATCAGCACTACTGTGACATGCGCCAGATACAACCCCATCAGCATAACCATCTTTAACTAACATATTAGCAAAATAAACATAATCATTTAAAATAGTATTCTTAGCATCTTCTAAACTAATACCTTTATGTTTTCTAAGTTCATAATAATCATTAATTAACTTTTCACTGTCACTAAAAGTGTCAGGATTAATAATAGTAACCCCATTAATATCAATATTATTATCTTTAGCAAGTCTTTCTATCTCACTTTCATTACCTACTAAAATAATATCAGCGAAAGCTTCTTTCTTAATAGTAGAAGCAGCCTCTAAAACTCTAACATCATTAGATTCAGGTAAAACTATTTTCTTAAAATCATCTTTAACTCTCATCTTTATTTTATCAATAAATTCCATCAAATCATCTCCATTAACATTTTATCAAAGCAAAAGATTTAAGTCTATATCAAATACAATTTATTACAAAAGAAAAATAGGGCTCCATCTAAAGACAGTGCCCTTGCAAAAATGATTCAACATTTTTTTCTTGCATAAATAATATACCATATGTTACTATCTATGTCAAACTATTTTCAGTATTTTTTTATAAAATTTTTCAATTATTTTTTCAAAATAAGCATATACTGATTTTAATAGTTCATTATTATTATAATACTCTTTATGATAAATTATTCTATTATAAAACAAATCATTAATCTCATTTATAACATTTTCTTTAATACCATCACTTGTTACAATTTTATTAAACATATATAGTGTATATGTAATTTGCTTAATTCTTGAATTACTTAACTTTTTAATTCTCATTTCTTTACCAACATCACAAAATTCTAAAAAATTAATTATTTTATATGATATAGGATAATTATTATTTTTATTTCCTAAATCACTTAAAATACAAGAATTATGAGCAACTGCATTTCTTAACTTAACAATATCCCGAAGTATATATACATCTTTCCTTTCTTCTCTTAAACCATATTCTTTAGTATAAAATTCATAAAAATTTACAAGTTCTCCAAAAGTAATAATCTCAAGAAACTCCCATATAGGAATATTTTCAAGTTTCTTATCTTTATCAATATCATATTTAGAAAATATCTTTTGATAGTATTCACTTCCAACTTTTTTAAAAATACTATTATGTAGTTTTTTAGGAAATTTGTCACTATTAAAATCCTTATCTAAATATAAATTAACTATTCTATAACCATCCTCTTCATCTATATTTTCAATAGTATTTAATATTTTCATTTTTAAATAATGTTCTATATTTATAATCATCTTAAACAAAACTAATCTAACTCTGTAATCAATAATAGACAAGTCTTTTAAATATGCAAAATCTAAATCAATATATTTATCAACAAATCTTCCATCAAACATATATTTTTCAAAATTATGTTTATATGATGTTAAATTATAATAATTATTATTGCTTTTCAAATACTTAAGAGCATCGTTTTCACTAATATAATTAAACTTTATATTCTTATTTTTTAAATAAGAAATCATTTCATCAACAAATAACATAGGCTTTAACAGACTTTTATCTTCTAATTCAACCATTTAATCACCCCGCTTAAAAATAGGTATTGTGAAAGGTTATATACTTTCCAATACCCCTTTCCTTTATTTTACAAGG
>CAMMMH010000018.1 GCA_946497955.1 uncultured Mycoplasmatota bacterium
GATAAATAAAAATCTAGTATGTTTTTTTATTTACACACTAGATTATACACGGTCTTTTCATTAATTGCATTAAAAGTTATAATTATAAGCATGCCTACTATTATGCCTATAAGTGCTATTAATATATACATCATTATCATCACCACTTTTATATTCTTGAATCAATGATATCATATTTTAACTGTTTTGTTCAATAACCTTGCCGAACAGGTCTAGTTGAAGCTTTCTTTCCTACAGGTTGAGTTGCTACTACTCTTAATTTACCTTTAAATGTCTTACCACTAGCTTCTTCAGTAGTAGCATCATAATCTATCCATATTCTTAAGGTATAAGTAATAGTCTCATCTACTGCTATACTACCACTATCTACTACTCTATTAGGATTAACCCCCATATTAGATAAATCATCTGCACTACCTGCTTTTTCATTTTTAGTTAAGCTATATCTAATAGCAGAATCAGGCATCCTAGTTTCCCCTTCATCTAGTTCTATATCATCTAAATATATAGTATAATCTGTTTCTATATTACCTTCATTAATTAGACTAAAGTTAAAACCATCTAAAATCATACCCTCACTATCTTCTAAAGGTATTTGTTTTTCTAAAGTTAATTCATTGCCTTCTTCTAATCTTAAACCTAAACTACCTACTCTTACTAAATACTCTTTCTCTCCATGTAAAGTAGTTGTAAGATATGCAAATGCTACTCCTATTAGAAGTAATACTATAATAACAATACCTATTATAATAACTTTTTTATTATTCTTAATCGCTTCTTTCATTCATGAACACCTCATATCCTTATATAAATAATAACACAATATTAAGATTATAACAATAAAAAAGATGATAACTTTACATCATCATCTCATCTTCAAATGTATTAACAGCATTTTTCACTTTTTGTTTCATCATGTTAAGTTTAGCAGGATTATTCTTAAAATAGTGATATACTCCATATCCTGCTGCAACCATAACACCTGCTGTTATCATCATTTTTTTCTTATCCATAATTCTTGCCTCCTACAAGTATTATGGATTTAATTTTTTAAATTATACCATTTTTCAAATAATAATCTAAACTAGTTCTTCTTTTTTGTTCGTTTGTATTATTAATAGCATACTCCAATGCTTTAATATCTCCTATTAATATAAGTTTTTCTTTACTTCTAGTAACTCCTGTATAAATTAACTTTCTATATAACATTTTTCTATATCCTTTTACTATTGGCATAATAATAGTTTTAAACTCACTACCTTGACTCTTATGTATAGATATAGCATAAGCTTTAGAAAAATTATTAAACATAGTAGGTGTGTACTTAACAGTATTATCATCATAATCTATATAAACTTCTTTTTTAGGACTTAACTTTATTCTACTAATAATACCAATATCTCCATTAAAAACATTATCATCTGGCATATTAGTAAGTTCTATTACTTTATCATTTTCTCTATAAATTACATTACTAATAGATATCTCTTTTTTAGTAGATTTTTTAGGATTTAACAACTCTTGTAATGCAGTATTTATATTATCTATTCCATTAATAGTTTTATACATAGGAGCTAGTACTTGATAGTCAGTATTTTTAATTTTAGACACTTCTTCCTTAATAGTATCTATTACTTTATTATCAGGACACTTTATAAACTGTAAATCTTCCCCTTTATTAAAGATATCTGTATTAAGTACTCCTTCATTAATATCATGAGCGAATGTTATGATATTAGAGTCTTTGCCTTGTCTATAAAGATTTTTTAATCTAATAGTTTTAATCTCTTCACTATCTAACATATCATGTAAAACATTACCTGCTCCAACACTAGGTAACTGATTAGCATCTCCTACAAAGACTATTTTAGTATTTGTTGATAATCCTTTTAATAAATTACAAAGTAATAAAGTATCTAACATACTAGATTCATCTATAATTACAAAACTTGCTTTACTTTTATTATACTCATTAACCTGAAACTTATTAGTATCTTTATTCCATTTTAAAAATCTATGAATAGTAGATGCAGATAGATTAGTAACTTCACTCATTCTTTTACTAGCACGTCCTGTAGGAGCAAGTAAGACAAGATTTTCCATCAAGTCTTTAGTATTATATTTATTAATAGATTGATATAAGTCTATAATTCCTTTAATAATAGTAGTTTTCCCTGTTCCTGGTCCACCTGTTATAACTAAACATTTATTAGTTAAAGCTTCTCTAATAGCAGTCTCTTGTTCTTCATTATAAATAATATTATTTTTAAACTCTATTTCTTTTAAGACATCTTTATAATTCTTTAAAGTCTCAGTCTTTTCATGAGCAAGTAATCTTAGACGTCTTGCAATAAATATTTCAGCATCATAATATTCTTTCAAATAGATTTTATCTTCTTTAACTACAATTAATTCTAAACTAATTAAACTGTTTAAGGCTTCAAGTAGTAATTCATCACTTATATCAGTACCAATTATTCTTATAAAATAAGGTCTTACTTCATCTAAATAAAAGTAAGTATTACCAGATACATTAGTAAGTTCTCTTAAAATATATATAAACACCGCTCTTATTCTTTTAACATCTAACTTTTCTTCACTATTTTTTTCAAAAATATAATCACATGTCTTAAAGTAAATATCATCTATATAGTAATATGCTTTATAAATATCATCATTTATAATATCAAAGCTCTTTTCTTTAAATTTACTATATATTTTAAGACTATCTCTAGTACTAAACCCTAATTTAGATAGATTAAGTATTATCTCATAACTTCCTTGATAATTCTTTAAAGCTTCATGTAACACTCTTACTTGTTTTTCACTAACTCCTTTAACTAATAATAAATTATTAGGATTTTCTAATATTACATTAAAGGTATCTTCATGAAACATTTCAACTATCGCTTCAGCAGTTTTCTTACCTATTCCTTTAAACATATCACTACTAAGTACACTAACCATAGAATCAGTTTCTTTTGGCATAATTCTTTCAAAAGTATTAACAACAAACTGTTCTCCATACTTAGAGTGATTTGTAATATTACCTTCTAATACATAAGTATCAATCTCATTTAAATCAGGTAAATAACCTGTAATAGTAATAGTCTTATTAATAAATTTATCCAAATCAGGACTAGTCTCTTTTACTTTAAATAAACCTATTAAGTAATTATTAGTATTACTTCTAAAAATTGTCTTTTTAAAATTTCCTGTTACTTTACTCATAAGCTCTCCTATATTAATTATTAGTTTCAATTTCTTTAATATCAATATTCATTATTTCTAAATAATCTTTTTCAGCTTTTGTTAAATGACTTTTCATATATTTATCATACTCTTCATGAGCTTTTTTTAAAGCCTCTTCATGAGAAATAGTTCCTTTAGTATGTAATATATCATTATGAGTCATAGTAAGAAAACTATCAAGTTCTCCTATCCAATCTTTCATTGTCATTGTTTTTCTTTTTAAAGCATTAATTTCTGCAACATCTAAATAAGCAGATACTAATCTATTTAAGATTTGCAATTCTTCCATACTCAAGTAATTCTTAGCAATTTCTGTCTCTTTTCTTGTTGGGGTATCTCCCTTAAAATTTGTAAGACCAATATTTTCTTTATTACTATCAACTCTATTATAAACTATTTCTGCTGCTGTATTTTTAGAAACAGCATAATGCATTTTATTTTGTACTGTCTTAAAAAAGTTAATAGTTATATCTTTCTTAGGGTCATAATCAATAGATGTTGCATAAATATCAAGTATTTTTCTCCAAAAAACTTTTTCACTACTTCTTATATCTCTAATTTTATCTAATAACTCATCAAAATATGGATCATTACCATTATTTTTAAATCTTTCAACATTTAAATTATAACCTTTTACTAAATAATCTTTTAACTTATTATTAGCCCATATTCTGAATTTAGTTCCTTCACTAGATTTTACTCTAAATCCAATAGCAATTATCATATCAAGATTATAATAATTAGTACTATATGTTTTGCCGTCTTTAGCAGTTGTTCGGAAATTCCGAACAACTGAATTTTTGTCCAATTCTTTTTCTTCAAAAATATTCCTTATATGTTCGCTAATTGTTGACTTTGCTTTATTATATAATTTACCTATTTGTTCTTGAGTTAGCCAAACATTTTCATCTTCTAATATAGCGGTTACTTCAACATTATTATCTGTTTCGTATATGAAAAAATTATTTTCTTTCAAGATGTCCCTCCTTAAAAATTAATTATCTACTTCTCCTATTAAACTATCTAATAAATAACTTTTAATCTTAACATTTTTAAAAGTATTAGAAGGAATATCTCCTTTTACTTTAACTTTTAAATAATTACTAGTATGCCCTATACTAACACCATCTTTAACTTCTTCAAATAAGACTTCTAATGTTTTCCCAATAAACTTATTAGCATACTCTTTTTCTAACTCACGAGAAACATTAAGAAGCCTTCTTGCCCTTTCCTTCTTAATATTACCTTCTATATGCCCATCCATAGTACTTGCCACAGTCCCTTTTCTATCTGAATATGGAAAAACATGTATTTTAGAAAAGCCAAACTTACGAGAATTTTCTATTGTTTCATTAAAGTCATCTTCACTCTCTTTAGGAAATCCTACAATTATATCAGTAGTTATAGATATATTAGGTCTAATATCTCTAATTTCTTTTAACTTATCTTCAAAATATTTTAAATCATATTTTCTATTCATTAGTTTTAAGACTTTATCACTACCAGCCTGTAGAGGTATATGTAAGTGATCTACTATTATATTACTATTTTTAATTACATCTAAAACATCACTATTTAACTCTGTTACTTCAATGCTAGATATTCTAAGACGTTTTAATCCTTCTATTTTAACTAGTTCTTTTAGAAGAGTTGCAAAGTTAGTATCAAGATCAACTCCATAATTACCAGTATGAATACCAGTTAATACTATTTCTTTAAAACCTTTATTAACTAAGGCAGTTACCTCACTAACTACTGTATCTAAGTCTTTACTTCTACACTTACCTCTAACATAAGGAATAATACAATAACTACAGAAATTCTCACATCCATCTTGCACTTTAACAAAGGCTCTACATCTATTTTTAAAATCTGTTATATACATATCTTCAAAACTATCTTTATCAAGCCCTACTCTTCTAATAGGTTCTTTATTAGTAAAATATTCATCTAATAATTCTATAATCTTGCTCTTATCTTTATTACCAATATAAATATCTACATCATCAAAATCATCAGGATGATCTTCTACATAACATCCTAAAGCGACAATACAAGCATTAGGATTATTTCTCTTAATACGATGTATTATCTTTCTACTTTTAATATCTGCAGTATTTGTTACAGTACAAGTATTAATTATATAAACCTCAGAGATCTCATCTAAACTATTTACAACATCATAACCTGCTTCTATTAGTTTTAACATAATATATTCACTTTCATAAGTATTAACTTTACATCCTAATGTATAAACACATACCTTCATTACTTCACTTCCTAACTTCTTGTATTCAAATTAAAAATATTTACTTATTTTAGTTTTTACTTTATCACAAATTTTTTGATGTCCTACATTATTAGGATGTAAACCATCAAAAAGTTCATCAACTTCCAACAAATCATAAATATATAAATAATCAACATTATTTTCTAAACAAATATTTTTTAACTCTTTATCAAAATTAATAATTTTAGTATTTAAATAACCTTTTTCTTTATCCCAATGTAAAGGTATTACTTTAGATTCATCTACTTTTGTTAGTCCTATAAATAATATATTATCAGTATATTTTTTAGCACTATTAATTAAGGTAATAATATTATTTCTAAATGTTTCAAGTGAAACTCTATCTTCATCTTTTACATTTTGTGTATCATTAATTCCTATGGAAAAAATAATTATTGTATTATCATTCTTATTAAACCTTATTTTACACTCATTATCAAATCTATTCTTAATACTCTCTGTAACATCTCCTGAAATTCCTAGATTAAAAATAGTGTAATAACTATTACTATCGTCATTTTCTAAGGCTAATCTTAAGCGATTTACCCAACCACCTTTTTCTTTATCACAAGCACCATAAGTAATACTATCTCCAAAAACTAAAATATTTATATCTCTCATATTAGTTTTTTATCCTTTCTTTTTTACTGAATTCAAGTAATTCATCAAAATCAGATAAATAGTTTTGATCTTGATTACTCTATATTTTTAAAATTCACTGTAACATAGTTTGATATTTCTAAATTAATAATAATGTAATAACTATCACTAATTTCATTGAATTATCCAAACAATTAGTCATTTATATTATTATATTTTAATTGTTTCAATAGATTTAAAGTAATCAATAACATTATTGATTACTTGTTCAACAGAAATGTCAAGCCAATTATTTCTTGCATCTGATAAACTACGTTTAAAAATATTATTGTTAAGTATAGTATCTAAATTATTTATTATATCGCCAATATTATTTTCTCTCATTGTTGAATTTTTAATTATAAGTGTATTCATTATATTTAACAAATCTTCTTTATTAATTTCGGTTTTATTAATCAAATAATAAATATCAAATATATCTTTATATCTTGTTGTTCTAATACCAAATCTTAACAATGATTTAAGTTTTTCACAAATTATTTGTTCTTTTGAATTAATAACTAGTGTTGCACTTTCATTAATCGCCTCTAAATTAAAGCAATATACATCTTGTTTTATATCAAAGTTTTTGTGAACACCTATATCTAACTTAGCAGAAATGCTAGAGTTATTTTCATCCTTTAAAATAACATTAACTCTTTTTCCTTTATAATCTTGATGATGTAATTCTTGTATCTCTCCATCTATATAAACCTTAATGCCATCATTTACTAAATTTAATGTATCTATGAATTTTTTTATTGATTCATTAGCAAGAGAATATTTTATGAAGTCTAGATCTAAATCTCTTGTTGCGCGTCTTCTATCATTAGATAAACCATACATAACAACTCCACCTTTTATTGTTACGTTTTTATTCATTTTACTTTTAGATATCTTATTTAAAATAATATCTTGGCAAATCTTTGCAGAAGCATTAGCAAGTGAAAAACCATTTTCAAGATATTTTCTTCGCAAGTTTTCTAAATTCATTAAAACACCTCACGCATTAAAGTATCATATAGTGATGATTCATTTTTATAATAAGAAATATATTCTTGAATTTTATATATATCAAGTGTATCAATTTTCTTCCTATAATTAGTAATTATTTCCTTATAATAATCAAATGGAATTAAATTCTTTTTTCTGATTAATTCTACTAACATTCTTTCTTCATCATAGATATTGATTTTAACACTTTCCACTTCAATCTGTGTTTTACCAAATTCAAATAAATCATTGGGTATAAATATTTGCTTAATATTTTTATCATTGATTCTACTATCTGACCTTTTAGTTGCTAAATAAAAATAGTCTGGTATAACATCAGTTAAATCATAATAGTAATATGCACTATCAGATGTAAATATTGCATTAGGATATTTTTTTAAAATTATTTCTAAAGGATTTACAAACTCTACATCTGAATACAAACCATTATCCACTTTAAACAACTCTTTATTTTCTATAGCCTTATTTAGTTGATAAGTAGAATATTTATTTTTATCTAACTCGTTTCTAAAGTACAAC
The DNA here is from genome assembly GCA_946497955.1 of uncultured Mycoplasmatota bacterium. Lineage (GTDB taxonomy): Bacteria > Bacillota_I > Bacilli_A > RF39 > UBA660 > Onthousia. The sequence continues at coordinate 7,715 of CAMMMH010000018.1, forward strand.
ATTTTCTCATCACCCACCATAATATTAACAAAATCATACACAAAAATCAACTTTTTGTGAATAACTTTGTTAATATTTTAGAGCAATTGATACATTAAGTAGGTAATGAATGAATCATTTAGTCTAAATTAGAGAACCTACACTATTAAAAATAACCCGGCTGTGCTTCCATGAGCTACATAATGCATTTTATTTTGAACAGTTTTAAAAAATTCTATTGATATCTTATCTTTTGGATCATAATCAATTGCCGTTGCATATATATAGTACTTTTCTCCAAAATTTTTTTCTAATGATCTAATATCACGAATTCTAGCAAGTAACTCTTCAAAGTAAGGGCTTTCTCCATTATTTTTAGTTTTTCATCATTAAGTACAAACCCTTTAATCATATACTCCTTTAAAACTTTTGTTGCCCATATTCTAAATTTTGTCGCTCTTTTAGAATTTATTCTATATCCAACTGCAATAATAGCATCAAGATTATAATGGATAACCATTCTCTTAACATTACGAGTTACTTCTTGTTGAACTGTTAAGAAATTCTTAACAGTTACCTTTTCTTCTAAATCACCACGCTCAAAAATATTTTCCATTTTGACTCATCCATATATCATCATTTTTTAAGTTAACATCAACTTTTACATTTCAATCTTTTGATATATACATAATTATATTATTATTCATAAGCATCACCATCCTTGTAATTTAAAATTAATATTGCTAATTCGGTTTATTTTACTAAACCGTACTTTTATATAAATGTTTTAATGCTTATTATCTTAACATTAGAAAGAATGTTCGTCAACAATAAATTTAAAATAATAATAAAAACTCAAAAATATCACTAGTAGTAACTTTACTAAAGAAAATAATAAGGAAAGCGATTAAGATAAAAGGCCCAAAAGGTATTATATGTTCTTTATTTTTATAAAGTAAGTATAATGATACTGGCAATGTTATAAAAGATGCTAAAAAGATAGTTACAAGGCCTAAAAAAGGATCTATAACAAGTCCTAAAACAAAGAATAATTTAACATCTCCTCCACCTAAAGATTCTTTTTTAAATAAAGCATTACCTAACTTCATTAAACAATACATAAAAAGGAAAAGTAATGCTCCACTTAATATAGATAAAAGTCCCCCTGTAAATCCTTTCAATAAAAATTCTAATATTATAATGACAATACTAAAGAATATAATTACTTCATCAGGTATAATCATATAAGTTAAATCACTTGCAAAAATAATCATAGATAAACTTACTATGCATAAAGATAAAACCAAGTCTAGTGAGAAACCAAAACTATAATAAGATAAAGCGAATAAAATAGCAGTTACTATTTCTATAAAGGGATTTAATAAACTTACCTTCTTATGACAATATCTACATCTTCCCTTTAAGATTATATAAGAAAATACTGGTATTAAATCATACCAAGCAAGAATATGATGACAACTATCACAGATACTCCTATCATTAATAAACTTTTTATTAGTAGATAATCTTAATCCTACACAACAAAAGAAAGACCCAAAGACTAGGCCTATTATAAAGAAACAAATAATATATAATACTTCCATACAATCACCTACTGAATCTTTCCATAAATATCAAACATTGGAACAACTATTGATAATAGAATAGTACCAACTATTAAAGCTAAGAATGCTATCATTAAAGGTTCAATAAAGCTTTGCATCTGTTTAACTAAAGTCTTATGTAACACTTGATAGTAATTAGCAACTTTTTCCATCATTAAACCTAATTGTCCAGTCTTCTCACCTGTTACAATCATCTCATAAGCAGCAACTGGGAAAGCCCATTGTCCTTTAAATGACTCTGATATATTAACACCTTTGTTAAGATTGATAATTGTTCTTGCAATAATTTCTTTATATATTTCGTTATTAGTTATTTTAGCAAGCACTTCCATACTATCAGTAATAAAAACTCCATGGTTTAAAAGAGAAGCAAATGTTTTAGTAAAATTATATACTTCATTATAGATAATAATTTGGCTAAATACTGGTATATGCATAAGAACTAACTGAACATTCTTTCTAAAGGTTTTGTTTTTCTTATATAGACACACAAATAATCCTACAAAAACAACAACTCCTACAATTATAAAAGCATAATAATTAACAATAAAGTCACTAGCATTCATAACAAATGTTGTAATAGCAGGTATCTCTGCATCATTATCTTCATACATTTCTACAAATTGGGGGACAATACTAACTAAAATAAAGATGATAACACCTATAGCAATACATAAAACTATAACAGGATAAGTCATCGCTGAAACCATGGCTTTTCTTGTCTCTTCTTTAGATGTATAATAATCAGCCATATCATCTAAGACTGATGTTAAATCACCTGTTAACTCAGCAGTTTTTATCATATTAACTAAAAGTGTCGGAAACTTATCACCTTGTTTTTCCATGGCCGCCGATAAGTCTTGACCTTTTAATAATTCATATACAACTTTCTGATATACTTTTCTCTGTTCTGGCTTTTCACTCTGTTTTTCCAAAATTCTAACAGAATCTATTAAGGCAATACCAGCTTTTAAATAAGTAGATAACTGTGTAAGTGAAAAAGAAAGATCGGCAGCGGTAAATTTACCACCAATATTTATATCTATATCATAGAATTTACGAGGAACTACTTCTAATACTTCATAGCCTTCATTTTGTAAAAACACTTTTACTTCGTCGGCACTAGGTCCTTCAAAAGTACCATTAATTATTTTCCCACTACTGCCTCTAACTTTATAGCGAAAGGAAATCAATGGTTCTTTATCTATAACAAGCTTCTCTTTAGAATTAATCTTTGATTCATTCATCATCTCTTCTACTTCTAAAATAGCAGAATCTTCTTTAGCTTTTTCTTCTTTTCTTTTAGTAACTTTACCTCTACTTAGTTTATCAACAACTGCTAAAATACCACTATAAGCATAGTTCAATATCCGTTTAGGAGAAAGCAAAATATAATGGACTACATGATATATAAAGATAAATGGCATTGCAATTATTTCCATAGCACTTCCTCCTTATTCTTAAATTAATTATATCACTCTATTTTTATATTCACAAGTAGGAAAAATTAATCATATATTAAAGTAAAGGGAAAGGTAGTGTTTTTATGTACAATCAGTATAATATGGGCATGCCTAATTATATGCCAAGAAGAGGAATTAATTGGAATAATATTTTAAATAATACACAGAGGACACTTGGAATAATTAATCAAGCGATACCTATTGTTTATCAAGTAAAACCATTACTTAGTAATGCAAGAACTCTCTTTAGAGTAGCTTCTGCTATTAATAGTAATGATGATGAAGAAAGAAATGAACAAACAGATGATACTAATTATAGTGATAATGTAAGTTATGAAGAAACAAAAAAAGATAGCAATGGACCTATATTTTATTTATAGGACTAACTATCTTTTTTATATTTCTCTAAATAAATAGACATTTTCATTTAAAGTTTGGTTAGGAAGAGTAAAGTCTCTACTTGAAACTAATACTCCACCTATATGTTTATAGAAACTATTGGCATTAGTATTAAGAGCAAGGCAGCCAACAATCATACTATTAAAGCCCATTTTCTTAACTTCTTCTTTAACTTTCTCAAATAGTATTTTACCAAAGCCTTGATGTTTAACTTCATTAAGTAAATATAAGGCTTGTAATTCTCCTATATCTTGATAATTAATATCTTTTGATTTACATACTCTAAATACTCCCATATATTTATTATTTACTTTTAATAAGTATGATTTATCAAATTCTTTGTTTATATCTTTTTTCTTTCGTTCTATTGATTTATTAATTTCTTCAGGAGTATTAATTAACTCTAAAAAGGAATCATTAACTATTCCTTTATAAGTTTCTTGCCAGGCTTTAGTATTTACTTTTACATAGTCACTGACATTATCATGATTTAACTCTTCTATAGAATAATTCATTAAAGCTTAACCTCTTCTTTTAATAGTTTAATAAACTCTTCTATACTAACAGTAGTAGTATCTTTTTCACCATGACGTCTATAACTAATAGTATTATCAGTCTTTTCTTTATCTCCAAGAATTAGTGTATAATTAATCTTTCTAGTTTGAGCTTCTCTTAGTCTATAACCTAACTTCTCATTACGATTATCTAACTCTACTCTAATATCATTTTTCTTTAACTCTTCATAAACTTTATTAGCATAATCTCCCTGATATTCACTAGATACAGGTATTACAATTACTTGTACAGGACTTAACCATAAAGGAAGATTACCTTTAGTCTCTTCAAGTAGGAAGGCAATAAATCTATCAAGAGAACCAAATACAGCTCTATGGATAACAACAGGTCTTGCTTTAGAACCATCTTTATCGATATAAGTTAGTTCAAATTTCTCTGGTAATTGATAATCTAATTGTACAGTTGAAAGGGTTACATCATGACCAATAGCACTTTTAACTTGAACATCAAGTTTAGGCCCATAGAATGCTGCTTCTCCTTCCGCTTCATAGAAGTCTGCTCCAATCTCTTCTAGAACTTCTCTTAGTTCTTGTTCGCTTTTCTCCCATAACTCATCGTTACCAAAGTATTTATCTTTATTATTTTTATCTCTTAAAGATAGTCTAAAACTATAATCTTTAAAACCAAAGTCTTTATAAACATCAAGTATTAAGTCAATAACGGCTTTAAATTCATCTTTAATCTGTTCTGGTGTACAGAATATATGAGAATCATTTTGGGTAAAGGCTCTTGTTCTTTCAATTCCACATAAGGCTCCACTTGCTTCATATCTGAAATCGTTAGCAATTTCGGCGATACGTAGTGGTAAATCTCTATATGAATGAAGAGAATTCTGATACATCATCATATGATGAGGACAGTTCATTGGTCTTAATACATATGCTTCATTATCTAACTCCATAGCAGGAAACATATCATCTTTGTAATGATCCCAGTGTCCACTAGTCTTATATAAATCAACACTACCAAGTGATGGTGTCATTACATGTTTATAACCATGTTCTAACTCTTTATTAGTAATATAATCGACTAATGTACGTCTTACAAAGAAACCATTCGGTAACCACATAGGAAGTCCTTTACCTACTAAGTCAGAGAACATAAATATTCCAAGTTCTTTACCTAATTTACGATGATCTCTTTCCTTTGCTTCTTCTAACATTTCTAAATGTTTATTTAAATCTTCTTCAGTCTCATAACATACACCATAAATACGTTGTAACATCTTATTTTTAGAGTCACCTTTAAAGTAGGCACCACTTACTCTAAGTAATTTAAAATGTCTTAACTCTTTAGTTGACTCTACATGAGGTCCACGACATAGGTCAGTAAAGTCTCCTTGCGTATAACATGTAATAACTTCATCATCTGGCATATTATTAATTAAATCTATTTTATAAGGGTCATCTTTAAATTTATCAAGAGCTTCTTCTCTAGTTAATTCATGTCGAATGATTTTTTTATTGCCTTTAGCAATTTTTTTCATCTCTTTTTCTATTTTAGGTAAATCATCATCTGTTAGAGTCTTATCTCCTAAATCAATATCATAATAGAATCCATCTTCTATTACAGGCCCTACCCAAAACTTTGCTTCTGGATATAACTTTTTAACTGCTTCTGCTAATAAATGCGCACAAGAATGATTTAGTGGCATTAATTTTTCATTTTCTTTAATATTTATCATAATTATCTTCTCCTTCCATAATAATAACTTCTTTTACTTATAGTTTTTTGCCTATTAACTTTTTCAGTAGGTACTAATTCCTCAAGATATGCTTCTTTTTCTAAGTCTTTTAACAACTCTACTTCACCAGTTACTTTATCATAGCCATAGCCTAAACTTTTAAGTATTTCTTTTCTTTTTATTTCTCTTTCTTTAGCACTCAAATTACTACTTAAAATAGCTTTTTTATTAATCGCTAATATATTGTTATAACATCTAATATTATTATCATCATCTCTTACATAAATATATTTATCAGAGTCATCTTTAGAGGCTATATCTAATGAAACTGACCTAGGAGGTGTAACTCCTCTATTAATTAAATATATTGGCATATCGTTATGATGAAATCTTGTTCTTTTACGATGATGGCTTTTAACTCCATACCAGCTTTCCATAAATACGTGGATATTCTCACATTGTTTTGAACTCTTATAATAACCTTTTTTCTTTCCCATATTCTCTTCTCCTACCTTATATAATAAAAAGGATGATACCACTAGGAGTGCCTGACACTACACGATACCATCCTTTTTTAACTTAATTTAGATAACGGCATATACCGGAATTACTTTGCATAACTCTACTCGTTAAGGTAGTAATAAAAGAGCTTTTCTTAACTTTCACCAACCGTTAAGTCTCTAAGATTAAAAGGATTCTTTTATCAAGTCCCTAACTAATAACGTATTTACAATTATTATTTTACTACAAATAAAAAAGTTGTCAAATATTTTTTATAGTTGAACAAATTTTCTGTAAAAAAATGTATCTTGTTCGATTGATTAATAGATACAATTGTGTTATTATTTACCTAGGAATACCTAGTATGGGTGTTTTACCTCTTTCAACCATCTTGATTTCAGGAGGGTAGAAAGGGGAAATGTCTATGAATAAGAAAGATTTTCTAATTGCATCATTAGTAATAATAATTATCCTTCTGATTATTTATAGATAGTAAAATACCCTATTACAACTGTGTAATTTGGGTATTTTACCACAAACACTTTTTTGAGGTAAAGACCTATTTGCAGAACTAGGTATTCCTCTTTTTTTATAATATGTAAATTCTCTTTACATATTCATATTATCATAAATAATTAATTTTATCAAGATATTAGTCGTTGCAAAAAAGTATCATTTAATCTTTACGATAGTATAAAAATATGATATGTATTAAATGAGTGACATCTAATATAAAGATAAAAGAGGTTCACACTGCTCCTTTGAAAAGTGTATATAAAGAGGTTGACGTTACTCCTAAAAAACGTATAAAGGTTCACACTATTCCTATAAAAGTACATAAAAGTATAAGGACAACACCTTTGTTGGTATTGTCCTATTTTTATTATTAAAAAGTAGAAAATCATCAAAAAAGCAACATTTTTTCTTTACAACAATATAATCTTATGATATACTTTAAATGTATTAAATGAGTGATACCTCATATAATAACAAAAGTCGGAATTCCCTTGCCACAGTAGGGAGCTAACAAAAGTCGGAATTCCCTTGCCACAGTAGGGAGCTAACAAAAGTCGGAATTCCCTTGCCACAGTAGGGAGCTAAAAAACATGGGCGATTTTCATTTAGAAAGTCGTCCTTTTCTTTTATTACGTAAGGGGGATTATTTATGAAAACACTTAAAATATACTATATTGATGAAAATTACATTAAATATTTAAGAAAATTTGATAAGATAGTACCATATAATAAGACTCATACAAGACCATATATCGGTGTTGTATATGAATATAATGGGATTAATTATTTTGCACCTTTATCTAGTCCAAAACAAAAACATATAACAATGAATGAAAATGCTCTAGATATATTTAAAATCAATGATGGAATTTGGGGAATAGTTAATATTAATAATATGATTCCTGCTCCTACTCATTGTTTAACCGAAGTACTTCCTCAAGTAAAAGATGAAAAGTACAGAAACTTAATATTAAATCAAACTAATTATTTAAATAGACATAAGTATAAATTATTATCTAAAGTTAAACAGTTTAGATTACGTTATGATAATGGGTATTTATCTAGCAGAATAAGAAAAAGATGTTGTAATTTTAAACTATTAGAAGAAAAATGTAAGGAATATGAAAGTTTAATATTAGAAACAGTTTAAGGAAGAGTTGGTATCCCCTTCCTTATTTTTCGCCTCTCGCTTCATTTAAAAGAGTATCAAGTGTTACTAAAGTAAAACCTCTTTGTTTAATATAGTTTATTAATACTTTTAATTCAGATACATTAGATTCAGTTAATTTAACACTTATAATACTACCACTTCTTAAGTTACCTTTGAGATTACTATAAATATTACTATCAAGTTTTAAAGTAGGTATAATAGTATGCATAGATAACTTACTACATAAATTTAATACTTCTTCGTTATCATAAGTTGCATAACAGTATTTTGGCGTAGAACTAGTAAGGGTTTTTATTTTATCAATAGATGCTTTAAATAATAGTTCATCATATGTTTTATCATAACTAAGTACTTCTACTTCATTAGAATTAATAACGGCATTAGTTACAAAAGATGTATTACTATCAGTAAATTTACCATCTATAAAAAATGTCCCTACTACTCCCATCTCCTTTAAAATATTTAAAACGTTATCAGTATAACTATTAGTATCAACAGCAAAGACTAAAGCAATGTTTGTACTTATTCCATTACCACTACTTATATATTTATCATAATAATCATCTATAGATATATTAGGTTCTACTTCTTCAAAGACTAATAGAGCATCATTATAACTACCATAACCTTTCATCTTAGTAAAACTATTATCTAAATCTATAACAAGACCATTATATCCTGGTATTAAATAATCTCCGTCTACTTTAGCATTAATCGCTTCTTCTTCCTTAGTACTTCCTTTATCTTTTATCTCTTTCATAAGAGGGTCATTAGATTCTAAAAGACCAATCGCTTTTTCTGTATAATAAAAAGAAAAAAGAACAAGTAATGATACAAATATCACTTCTATAACCTTTTTAATAAGAACCACCTCTATTTAATTTTATTATTAAATAAGAAAATTATTCTAAGGATATAAAGCGAAATAAGCATCACTTGCTCTTTTACTAATTCTTTTTGTAACTAACGTTGAGTAACTATTTCTTGGATTTTCCCAAGTAGAGTTAGGGCTTGTTACGACAATAGACATTTTAGGACTACTTGCTGGAGCATAACCTACAAAAGCTGTAGAGACTGTATCTGTATCATTAATATAATCATCATTTGTATCTGTTGCACTTTGACTTGTTCCTGTTTTACCAGCAGGGTCATGAGAATCATCAATATAACCTCTACCTAATCCATAACTCTTATGCATAACAGCATAAAATCCTTCTTTAACTCTGTTTAAATACTCTGGTTTTGTATTTATTGTATTTAAAACATTAGGTTCGAAAGAATATATTGTCTCTCCTAAAGATGAATCATCTGTACTTTTATGCACTTCTTTTAAAAGATGTGGCTGTAACCTACTACCACCATTGGCAAAGGTTGAAATATATTGAGATAACTGGATTGGTGTATATGTATCAAATTGTCCCATTACAAAGTCAAGTAATAGTCCAGGGGCTCTATTATTACTAGAATATCCTAAAGATTCTACTGGTAAATCTATACCTGTTTCTACTCCAAGACCAAACTCTTTAAAAGTATTTCTATAAGTATCAAAAGCACTTTCATTAATTACTAATGGTTTATTGTACTGATAAGTCGCTCCTGCTACTTTCATCGCTGTTTTAAACTGATAAACATTACTAGATAGAGCTAGAGCATCTATATCATTAATTCTACCTAATGTCTTCCAAGAACATTTCTTTGGTGTTCCTGCTATTTTAATACATTCATCTACTTGATATTCACCTGGAGTAATAGCACCTGTATTAAAACCTACTAACATACTAGCACCTTTAACAACAGAACCATCTGTCATAGGGTCAGTCATAATACCTGTCGTACAATCTATTGTTTTATATCCACCATTACCATCACTAACTGCTTCTCTACCTGCCATTGCCAGTATTTCTCCCGTATTAGGGTCCTGTATAACAGCATAACTTCTTTTATAGTACTCGGTATTAGGTTGACCTTTAGTAGATAATATTTCTTCATTTAAAATTGCCTCTAATTGTTGTTGTAAATCTATATCAATAGTAAGTACTATATCATTACCTCTTTTTCCTTCACTAACTAGCTCTAACTCATGAGAATTAATAGTCTTATAAATTGCCTTTGTTCCTCTTAAATACTCTTCATACTGTTCCTCTAAATAACTAGTACCAACTATATCATTTAAAGAATATCCTTTAGCAAGATATTCATCTTTCTCTTCACTAGGAATTTCTCCAATATTACCTAAAATCGTTCTAAAAGTATCTCCATAATTATAAACTCTTTCCCAATCAAGCTTAGTATTAAAACCTGGCAAATCTTCATTATTCTCGGCTATATAAGCATATTCTTCATCAGTAACATCTCTATTCTTTATAACTTTATCATCATAAGAGTATCCTTTATTCATTAAATAATACAAATAACTGGCTTTAGTATCTTCTTCTGTAAAAGCTGCTAACTCATCATCAGTAACCCTTTCTATCTTAAGTTCATAAATATCATCACTATCGAGTTTTCTTTGATTATATTTTTCCCATTCTTCATCAGTTATTCTATCACCCATATCACTACTATTCTTAGCGACAAAGAACTCTCTTTTATTTCTATCAGTGACTTTATCATAATCTAGGCTTAGATGACTAGAAACAAGATAGGCAAGTTCTATCTCTTCTTTGGTTCCTCTACTTTTATCTTTATTATAATAAATAGTCTTAACGGCTTTATTATCTACTATTACTTTACCATTACGGTCAAGTATTCTTCCTCTTGGTGAACTAGGTCCTTCTACTATAGTAGTGGCAAGAGTAGTAAGTTCATCTTCATAATATGATTGATTTCTTAGCATAACCCCATAAAGTCTAAGGGTTATTATTAAAAATAAAACAACTAAAACACTTCCTAAAAATAAAAATCTTTTCTTATAGGTATTACCATTAACAGTATATTTTCTTTCTTTTCTATTAATATTTTTCTTATTAACCTTTTGTTTTATTTTCATACTTAACCCTCCTTCTCTATTAGTTTATCACATATTTTTATTTTTACTACATATAAATTAAATAAAGGAGAAAAAAATGATAGAAAGAATAATTAAAAATAATATTAAAATATTAAATCCTCACTTGGTAATGGGATACCTTGAAAGTAAAAATATTTATCCAACAGAAGATGAAGCGATTGTTATTTGTAACTTTTTAAAAGAAAATTATAATATCTTACTAAAAGATAATAGTATCTTACTTAATTTAAGAGGTAATATTAGAGATGATATTTATTATGGTGTGTCAAATATTCTAATTAATTTAAAGAATACATACCTATAAGTTGCTAAATATGTTATAATCCTATTATAGGAGTGATAGGATGAATAACAAAGGTTTTACTTTTATAGAATTAATTGCAACTATTACAATATTAGCATTAATATTACTTTTAGTAATGCCTGCCATTACTGCATTAGTCAATAATAATGAAAATAAAATTTATGAATCTTATGGAGATAGTTTATTGGAAGCTTCTAAGATATATGTTAATAATGAAGGAGAAGATATCAATCCCCAAGGAATTAAAAACTGGCTTGGTTGTGTTGATATAACATATGAAGATCTGCTTAATGATAACTTAATACAGCCATTCACAAAAGAAAATGTTGATTGTAGTAATGCTAAAATTAGATATACAAAGACTGAAGATGGGAATAGTTTTAGTTATGATTTAACTTGTAAAGATAAAACTAATAATGAAATTTTATATGAATATCACGGAATAGGTGGAGAGACATGTAAAATAGTTGATGCTGATGATGTAACCCCTCCTGTATGTGGCGAAGTAACTGGTGATAGTACAGAATGGACTAATGAATCTAGGGAAATAACTATATCATGTTACGATGAAAGCGGATGTGAACCTGTTACAAAAGTTTTTGATAGTACGACTCAAGTTGGATATATAACAGTAGAAGATAACAATGGTAATAAAACTAGTTGTCCTGTAAATGCCTATGTTGATAAGACCCCACCTGTATGTTCTAATAGTGGTGGTAGTGAGGACTGGACTAAAGATGATGTTACCATATCTGGAACTTGTACAGATTATGAAAGTGGTTGTCAAACACCTTCTGTTAGTAAACTTTATAATACAGAAGGAGAGTTTTTAAATCAATCTCCAGGAGAATTAACGGATAATGTTGGAAACACTACTACTTGTCCTACAAATCAGACTGTAAGAATTGATAGAAGTGTCGCAACACCTTATATTGTTGAATTAACAAATGAAAGAGCACCAATGGTTTGTAATTATACAACAGAACAAATGAAAGCTGGAGTATATGCACCTATCCAATGTACCCTTTATGCATATGATCCACCTACTGGTTTTAAACAAAGATTTAGTGCTGATGATAAAGGTGGTAGTGGTATTAAAGATGAAATTTCCTACTTCCAGGGCTATGGTTCAAGTTCCTGTAAAGATCCTGGAAATGCTGGAACATTTCCATGGGGACAATGGAATACAAATGCTTCAGGAAATTATGGTATATCACACTGTACTTATGCTGAATATTTTGTAAGACAACGAGATAATGCAGGAAATATTAGTGAACCACTTACATTATATATATATTACGGAAATTAATTATAATAAAAAGTGTTTGTTAGAAAAACTAATAAACACTTTTAGTATACAATTATATTTTGCTTCTTATTAGAGCAATTTCTTCTTTATAAGGAGCCTTACCATCTATATAAGGTGTTTCTAATATTTTAGGTACATCTTTTAATTTAGAATTATTAATTATATTTATTAAATTATCTAATCCTATAGTACCTTTACCTACATTTTCATGTCTATCTTTATGTGAACCCAAAGAATTTTTACTATCATTAATATGAATACATTTAATCTTATCAATCCCAATAATTTTATCAAAAGAATCTAATACTTCATTAAAATTATTTAAATCATAACCAGCATCATTTAAATGACACGTATCTAAACAAATACCGATTCTCTCTTTTTTCTTAATACCATCTATAATTTGTTTTAATTCTTCAAAGGTTTTACCTAACTCACTCCCTTTACCAGCCATAGTTTCAAGTAAAATCATTACATCACTTTCATCATTAGATAAAACTTTGTTTAAGGCTTTTATAATATTAGAAATACCAATATCTACACCTTGCCCTACATGGCTACCTGGATGTAATACAAGATATTTCATTCCTAATGTATTAACTCGTTTTAATTCTTCACTTAAGAAGTTACATGAAAAGTTAAATTTACTTTCATCACCATTAGCAAGATTAATAATGTATGGAGCATGAACTATTACATTATTTTTATCTATACCATTATCTTGCATTAATTTATAAGCTTCTTTTACGTTCTCTAAATCAATACTACTTCTAATAGTATTTTGAGGAGCCCCTGTATAAAACATAAAAGTATTAGCATCATAACTTAAAGCTTCTTTTACACTTCCTACTAAACCAGAGTCTTTTTTATAACCAACATGAGAACCTATTATTAACATAAACAGCCTTCTTTCTAAAACAATTATATAAGTTAAAATCGAGTAGATGATATTAAATTATTAATATAATGATAGTCCAAGAATTTTATTATAAGTTCATGAACATCTATATTATTTATTTAGGACTATCGTCCTGAGAATTAAACTTGTTTCCATTCAAAACTTCCTCTGTTTACAAGCCTTAGCAGGCAAAAAGGAGTATAACCAGTGACACTAGATAATTCTAGCCTTAGTAGGAATCTGACAACACACCATTGATGTTATTGCCATTGTTATTAAGATTCTCATCCCATACATTTGCATTTCCATTATTGAAGTTAGCCGGCGACATTGCAAAACACAAAAGCCACCAAAACAGAACTAAGGACAAAACACAAAGAACGAAGCGACACTTACAGTTTAATCCCCAAAAAATCGCCGAGGCAAATGAGGAGTCATTTGCCTCATTCTACCTATGAAACAACGTAAGGATCTGAGGCAGTTCCATCTCCAGATGTAAATCCGTTATCAGTGGTCACATTGATAACTGGACGCACGGCGCCATAGATGTGGACATAGTAGTTACGCAGATACTCACCCTCATCCCAACCAGTAGCATGACCACGAACGAAAGCGGCCGGCGTCATACTCCAATAATACATTTCAGAATCCCCAGGATTTAAATAACTATCTGTTGTTACTCCAGAATTTTCTCCTCCTAAAACTAATTCATCTGCTGTTATTAAGCCCGCTTTTAGTCTGTAACTTCCTCCATAACTTTCACTTGTACTTGGACATTTCAAGGTTGGACTATTAGATTTAGCATAGTTTGTCATACTTTGGCCTAACCTATCATAACTTGCAAAAACATTATAATTCATAGAAGGAAAACCATAGTCAGTGTCTTTTTTATATCCACTACTATCACTACAGAACCTTCCTCCTAATACCTTACTATCATAACTACTACTTCCTAGGGTATTTTTATACCAAGTATCTACTTCTTTCTTTATAAAACTATCCGTTCCATTATCATAGGTATATCCTGTATATTTTGGATCATTAGACTCTAAATTATATGGTGTTTGTCCTACTGCATAAGAATGAGCTAAATCACTATTATCTGGATTTGTACTTGTTCCATTATATATTAACCTTAAACTTCCATCACCATTTATTCTTACTATCTTCCAGTACATCTTATCCCCTGTTGATGCTAACTTTACAGGGGTACATGTAGCATTACCTGCTTCCTTACAACTAGCTTCACTCTGATAATAATTACTATCACCTTGATATACATAATAATCACTTGTATATTCTCCAAATTGCACATTGTTATTAGTTACATTTCCTCTAAAGTAGTAACTCATACCATCTTCATCTTCCATGCTATATAACCCATTTGTTATATAATCAGGATTAGGATCTGTTGTATAGTCATCTTCATCATTTGGATCATATTGTGTTCCATTACTTGCATAATTAAACATATCATCTAAACTTGTTTCTATTTCATTATCGGCAAGTACTTTTTTAGCTCCTTCATCTAACTCTATTTCGTTAAATAAATGTCCATTACTAGGTAACGACAAATCATTATAATCAAGACCTACTCCTGCTCCTAGTGCAATTGTTATTTCACTATCGGAACTATTCTTAACTTGAATTCTATATATACTGCTAGAACCACTAGTACCACTTGTTTCTAAATTAATTCCTTTTTCATCTGGAGGAGTACTAACACCTTTAACAGGAACATATCCAACTGTTACTCCTTCCTGTAGATCTCCTATATAATAAAAATTAAATCTTGCCATTCTATTATTAGGATTACTTAATGTTACTATAAATTCCTTAGTTGTATTTTTAGGGACTGTTAAAATATTTCCTTCACTACCATCTACAGATAATTTATAAGTTAAGTTACCTGTTACAATACTAATAGCATTATTTTTTTCCTTACTTACCGTAAATATAGCATAAGAAAAGAAACCTCCTAATAGTAATAGACATATAATACTTACACCTAAGATATAAAACTTAGATATATCTGCTTTCATAAACTCTTTTATCTTATATTTCATAGACTCACCTTATCCTTATATAAAAATAATAACACAGATTGTGTTATTATTAAAGAATTTTTATATTTTTTTATGTCAATCAAAGTAATCTATTAACATTGCCTTTTTAACTTTTTTTAATGTCTCTTCTGCTTTGTTATTGGCTTTTATACTTCCCTCTTTTAATATCTTATAAACTAAATCTATATTATCTTCATAATATTTTCTTTTTTCTCTAATAGGTATTAATATATCTTCAATAACTTCATATAAAAAGTTCTTTACTTTTACATCGCCTAATCCACCTTTTTCATAATGAGCCTTTAATTCATCTAGATTCTTATATTCAGGTAAATATTTCTTGAAATGATCATCAGTTGACAAGGCCTCTAAATAAATAAAGACAGGATTATCTTCAGTATTACCAGGATCTTCCACCTTCAAATGATTAGGATCTGTATACATACTCATAACTTTCTTTTTAACTGTATCACTATCGTCTTTTAAGTAAATACAATTACCTATAGATTTACTCATCTTAGCTTTACCATCAGTACCAGGAAGCCTTCTACATACTTCATTATCTGGAATAACTGCTTTAGGCTCTACCAAGGTTTCTCCGTATATATTATTAAAACTTCTAACTATCTCTTTAGCCTGTTCTATCATAGGTAATTGATCATCCCCTACTGGAACAATAGTAGCATCAAAAGCAGTTATATCGGCAGTTTGACTTATTGGATAGTTTAAAAATCCTACAGGAATACTATTTCCAAAATCTTTCTGTTTTATTTCACTTTTCACAGTTGGGTTTCTTTCTAATCTTGCTAGTGTAACTAAATTCATATAATACATAGTAAGTTCTGGTAAAGCTCTAATCATACTTTGAATAAATATTGTCACTTTACTAGGATCTAAACCAACAGATAAATAATCTAAAGCAACTTCAATAACATTATCTCTAACCTTTTTAGGATTATTGAAATTATCAGTCAAAGCCTGTGTATCTGCTATAAAAACATACATTTCATCATAATTTCCTTCTTCTTGTAATTTTACTCTATTTTTCAATGAGCCAACATAATGACCTAAATGAAGACTGCCTGTAGGTCTATCACCTGTTAATATTATATTTTTCACATTTATCACATCCTTATTTTCTAATTTATTATATAGTTACCTGAACTTATGGTAGTTCTATTACCTTTATTATCAATAGCATATCCTATTATTTTATAATCTCCTACTTCAGTTAATTTTATTGCAATTTCATTATTATATGTATTATAATTGCTATCATCGTAAGTTTCTCCATCTTTTGTTATTACATATCTAAATGAGGCTACTTCTTCATTATCAGTAACTTTTATTATAACATTAATATAATCTTCTGATAATTTACTACTAGGAGTAAAAGTTATAACTGGTTTTATATCATCATTATCTGTTTTATAATTATCACATATTAATGTTACATAATATTGAAAATCTCTTGTCGTTATCTTTTGAACTGTTACTATACTATTTTCAAAATCACAATCAGCTTTATTAACATCCTTTATGGAATCAATATATGATTCATTTATTAACGTTTTAGCTGGTATTGTAGAAGTCTCACCTATTTCTTTAGGAAGTTTACTTCGATAATCAGCAAAATACTCCCTGCCTGCTAAAAGCAACATATTCTCCTGAGAATTATAATAATTATCATGACCTCTATCCAGTACTGACCTTATACTGATATATCCTATTGTTACCAATACTCCAAGTATTATAATCATAGCAAGCATTTCTATTAAAGTAAAACCACTATTATCATTCATTACTCACACATCCTTATCATATATATTATAAAACAAATAAATATAAAAATTCAATATTATCATAATATTTCATTTTTTACATAATATTTATTAGGTGAAGCAAATGCAATATTTAAAAAAACTAGGTAAATTTATTTTGTTTACTCTTATTAGTATAATATTATTAGGATTAATGTTAAATGCTCTATACTATTTTGATATTATAAGTAATAATGTTTATAATATTATGAAAATGGTCATTATTCTAGTTATTCTTTTTATTAATTCTTTATTATTAGGAAAAAACTCTTCTAAATACGGAATAGTTGAAGGCTTAAAATTGGGAGCAATATTTCTCCTTTTCATGGTCATAATAAAATTAATAATAAAGAGTCCTTTTGATATAAGAACCTTTATTTATAGTATCATAATTCTTTTAACGACTAGTATTGGAGCAGTCATTGGCATTAACAAAAAAACAAAATAATTATTTATTTAAATCCTTTAAAGTTTGCAATAGGTATTTTATTTCTTTTTTAGTTACTATTATTTTATTTCTAAATGATTTAGGTAAAGCTTTAAGAAGGGATTGCTTGGTATTTAATATACTTTGATAATACTCTTTAGTAAGACTATCTTTTTTAGTCATTAAAACAGGTCCTAAAAAAAGTTTTTTATATGAGTAATATTTTCTTCCTTTCTTAAAGACTAATATTTCATAAATTATCTTATTTTCTTTAACTAATGTTTCATTATCTATATGATATCCTAATTTTATTAGTTTTCTTTTAACAGCAAGAGAATAGTTATTAGGAGATAATATTAAAGTATTAATATTTTTTAAATAACTTCTATTATCATCAAGTATTTTATTGATATTAAGTCCCCCCATACCTGATATAGTAACTGTATCTATTCCTTCAATATAAGAATCTAATCCTTCGGCTTTTACTAACTTTACTTTATCAGATACTTTATAGAACTTAACATTTTCCAAGGCTTTCTTTAAAGGACCACTTTTATTATCACTAGCGACTGCTTTACTAAGCCCTCTTTCTTTTATTAAATAAATGGACAAAAGAGCGTGATCACATCCAATATCTAGAGGATATGAAGAAAGAGGAACTAAATCCCCTATAGTTTTTAATCTGTTATTTATTTTCATCTAATCTGTTAAGAAATCCTTTAATTTACGAGATCTAGATGGATGTCTTAGTTTTCTTAAAGCTTTCGCTTCTATTTGTCTAATACGCTCTCTTGTAACTCCAAAGATTTGTCCTACTTCTTCTAGAGTTCTACATTGTCCATCATCAAGACCAAATCTTAATTTTAGTACTTTCGCTTCTCTTTCTGTTAAAGTTGCAAGAACACTACTAAGTTCTTCTTTAAGCATTTCTTCAGTAGTATATTCTTCAGGTCCTATCATTCTATCATCTTTAATAAAGTCTCCTAAATGAGAATCATCTTCTTCCCCAATAGGTGTTTCAAGAGCAACAGGATCTTGACTAATTTTATAGACTTCTCTAACTTTTTCTACTGGCATATCAAGTTTAGCAGCAATCTCATCATCAGTTGGTTCTCTGTTTAATTCCTGGGTAAGTTGTCTTTGAATTCTTGCTAGTTTGTTAATTGTTTCTACCATATGAACAGGTACCCTAATAGTTCTCGCTTGATCTGCTATCGCTCTAGTTATCGCTTGTCTTATCCACCAAGTAGCATATGTAGAGAATTTATATCCTTTAGTAGGATCAAACTTCTCTACCGCTTTCATCAAACCAATATTTCCTTCTTGAATTAAGTCAAGGAAAAGCATTCCTCTACCAACATAACGTTTAGCGATAGAAACAACTAAGCGAAGATTAGACTCTGCAAGTATTCTTTTCGCTTCTTCATCCCCATCAACTGCACGTTCAGCATATTCAAACTCTTCATCACTAGTTAAAAGAGGGATTCTACCTATTTCTTTTAAATACATCCTAACTGGATCATTTATTTTAATATCTTTAGACATTGTCAAGTCTTCTGATTTAGTATGTTCAGTAATCTCTTCTCCACTAGCATCATCACTTCCATCTTCTGAAACAATATCAATGCCTTCTGCTACCAAACTATTATATAAATCATCAAGACTATCACTATCTACTTCAAGTCCTTTAAGTTCGTTAGCAAGTTGTTCATAAGTAATATAGCCTTGCTTTTTACCTAATTTTATAAGTTTCTCTTTTCTTTGTTCCATTGTTTTTATTTCTTCTACCATTTTAACTCTCCCCTATTCTTAGCTTTCTAATCTCTTCCGCGTATTTTACTTGCCTTACTGGATCTGTTTCATTCTTAATTTTCTTTTCTAAATTAGCAATTGTTCTTTTCAAGTTATATTCTCTTATTACTTTAAAGTAATCAAATAATTCTTCTTTAGTAACAACAGTCTTTAAATCCATTTCCAATACTTCATTTAAGAGATTAAGTAACTCCCCTTTAGGTGTTAAGTAAGTATAAAAGTCTGCTTCATTAATAAACCCATACTTATGATAAAAATAAACAATTTCACTTTCTAATGCTCTTAAAGCTTCGGTAGGAAACACTAAATGTTCATCTTCTACCATATCGATAATATCTTGCTTATTTAACATATAATATATAATATTGAGGCTTGCTTTTTGATACTTATCTTTATTCTTAGGTTGTATAGTTTTTGGAATAGTAATAATTTCTTTTTTTATCTCTTGATTATTAACTAACTCCTTAAAACTTTTTTCTAGGGTATTATACCCTATTTCAAACTTTTTTGCAAGGTCTTTTAGTATAATTTCTGTTCTAATAGAATCATTTATCTTAGATGCTTCTTCTAATACTTCATGAATATAATTAGCTTTCTCTTCACTACTTGCAAAATTACGGTTACGAGATAAGTTCTTAATCTTAAAATCACTATAGTAAATTGCATTGTTTATTAAAGCTTCAAAAGCATCTCTTCCATTTTTTAGAATATAGGTATCAGGATCATCTTCTCCTGGTAAAGAGATTACTTTAACTTCTATACCTTCACTTTTAAATAACTCGCCTGATGCGATAGTTGCTTTTACTCCTGCTTCATCACCATCAAAGCAAAGAATAATGTTACTAGAAAGTCTTTTAATCTCTTTAATATGGTCACGTGTTAAGGCCGTCCCCATAGTAGCGACCGTATTTTTAATCCCTACAGTACTAGCACGAATTATATCCATAAAGCCTTCCATTATTATAACAGACTTTTTAACCCGAGCTTCTTCTCTTGCAATATGGTAATGGTATAATAGTTTACCTTTTTTAAAAAGCTCTGTTTCTTTAGTATTAAGATATTTATTTTGTTTACCACTAGTTATAATACGGCCACTAAATCCTATCACTTTACCATTTAAATCGTGTAAAGGAAACATAAGTCTTGAATTATAGATATCATGATCTTCATTACTAAGTCCTACTTTATTAAGTAAATCAATAGAGTGTCCCTTAGCTGTAAGTAATTTAGTAAGATCATCTCTATTTCTTAAAGAATAACCTATTTCAAATTCTTTAACTGTCAGATCATCAATACTTCTATTCTTTAAATATTCCCTTGCCCCTTCTCCTTCTTTAGTAAGTAAATTATTTTGATAATATTTATTAGCAAGATCATATATCTTATACCATTCGTCATATTTAGTTGATATTTTTTTAGTTTTAAAACCATTTAAAGTAATACCAACACGACTAGCCAAATCACTTAAGACTTGATTAAACTCTTTATGTTCATAGTTCATTAAAAAGGTAAAGACGTTCCCTGTCGCATGACAAGAGAAGCAAGTATAGATTTGTTTTTCTCTTGATACACTCATAGAAGGATTAGTATCATCATGAAAGGGACATACTCCAAAGTAGTTTTTACCACGTTTTTCAAGAGGAATCTTCTCACCAATAACATCAACAATATCATTTTTTCTTCTTACTTCATTAATAATATCTTGATTATTCATGATATCCCTCCTTACCAATCTATCAATTATTTTAACACAACGATAAAGAAAATTCTATCAATTGATAGAACTTTCCAAAACATTTTCATCCGGAATAATTTATTACTCGCCAGCCACCCAGAAGCGAGAGACATTTTCATATGTGTATTACTCCAATAACATATAAAATTCCTTTTCATTTAATACATCTATATTGTATCATAATAGTTTATTTATATAAATATTTTTTCAAAATAAACTTAAATTATTTTGAACTAGTAGTTTCACTATTAAGTTCTTTTAACATTTGTTCTTTAATCTTATCTATGTCGGCAAAGAATAAATTTATACCTTTATCTCTTAATTTCAATAGATTATTAAAATTCTTTACAATTATTTTCTCTAAAGTTTCTGGAACTTTCGCAGGTTTTCCATCTACTGTATGGACATGATCTATGTATTTTTCTAATGTAGGGAAAGCATTTTGTAGTAAAATAACACTTTCTTTATCAAATACTTTATCAATTAGAATCGTATTACAAAAGCCATATTTTTCCGTCTTCTTATCTACTATCTTTTTGTATTTAGATACCTTACTAGATAGAGGTATAAACCATAATATATCTTTATCTTTAATAGTAAAATAAGTTGGTCTTTTCTTTCCTCGTTCATGATTAGTCATCAAATTATCATCATCAACGATATCAAAAAATTCATCTTTAATATGATATAAATAGCCATTTTTTATTTTCATGGTTATACACCCCAAAAAAAATATACAAATTGTAGCTTAAGTGTACTATTTAGAAGATATGTTTGTCAATGTTTTTTTGATAAATTTAAAAAGAAAATTCTATCATTTGATAGAACTTTCTAATTATTTTCAACTGGGATTACTTATTACTCGCTAGCCACCCAGAAGCGAGAAACATTGTCGACTGGGATTATTTATTACTCGCCAGCCACCCAGAAGCGAGAAACATTTTCATATATGTAAGTAAAACTACTTACTTTTATATTATATGAAAACTCTTTCATTTAATACATCTTTATTGTATCACAATAATTTATTTTAGTAAATACTTTTTCCCATCATTATCAAACATTGTATTTAAAATATCTCGGGTTTTAAACACTTGCAAAATATAAAAACTGCGGAAACCATTGAAAAATG
>CAMMMH010000019.1 GCA_946497955.1 uncultured Mycoplasmatota bacterium
TATTATAAGGATATCATATTTTTATTATGTAGTAATTAGTTTCGCAAGAAGTCTAATATAAAGATAGAATATTAATTTCTGTCTTTTTTTATTTAAAAAGACTAATCATTTTTGATTAGTCTCTGTAAAATGCCTAACGGCACAGTTTTCATATAATATCTTGCGATATTGTACAATAAAAAGCATTTCTACTCCTATACTTATACACTACAATAAATATTATGCTTTAGTCAAAGCTCTTTATTCATTAAAATTTGCAGTCTATAATTTAAAGTGGTACAATGTAGTTAGAAATTATTGGCATAAGTTATTATTTAAGATTTTTATAAATTTAATGATTAAAAATATGCTAGTATAGGTATTTTTAATATATAAATAAATGCAGTAAGGGAGGTGTAGTAATTGGAGAAACAAGAGAAGAAAAAAATGCCTAAATGGGCTATTGCTGTTATTATAGTATTAGTTATTTGTGTAATTGCAGGAGCTACTGGAGAAACTAAAAATGCATCAGGTGACGATGAAAATAAAACTAATACACAAGAAAATGTCTTAGAAGATAGTGATACAACTAGTGTTATAGAAGATACACAAGAACCAGTCGAAGATACTGTTCCTACAGAATATAAGAATGCTTTAACAAAAGCTGAATCCTATTCTAAATTAATGCATATGTCCAAACAAGGCATATATGATCAATTGACTTCTGAATATGGAGAAAAATTTCCAGCTGATGCTGCTCAATATGCTATTGACAATATAGATGCTGACTGGAATGCCAATGCTCTTGCCAAAGCGAAAGAATATCAAGAAACTCTAAGCATGTCTAAACAAGCAATATATGATCAACTAATTTCAGAGTATGGAGAAAAATTCACTCCTGAAGAAGCTCAATATGCTATTGACAATTTAGATTAAAATAATAAAAGAGAGAATTTTATAGCAATTATAAATTCTCTCTTTATTCTACTGATTTCAATGAATCTATCATATCTATTCTCTTTAAGATAAAGTATGTTATTACTTGGACTATAATACTAAATACTATAATAATTATAAATGATAGAACATAACTTAATGGTTTAATTATTTTTATAAATAGAATCTCATCAGTCTCTGCTATCATTAAGATGAAGGTATTTAGAGAAAAACCTAAGAATATTCCTACTATTATACCTACTATAGTTAAAATAATAGTCTCTCTATAGACATAACTGGATACTTCCTTATCTCTAAAACCTAAGACTTTTAAAGTTGCTATTTCTCTTTTTCTTTCATTGATATTAATAATTGTTAAATTATATAAAACTGTTATAGCAAGAAAACTTGAGAAAGCGATTATTAGATAAACTATATTATTCATACCAGCGATAATATCATTAAACATATCCATATTATCTTCTGTATATTGTATCGCTCCAAAGTATCCTGTGTCTAATAAATTATTAGATAGTTTTTCTTTATTAATAGAGTCATCTAAATTAACAAAATAACTATTAAACTCATCATCATTAAATATCTCTTCATAATAAGTACTATTCATATACATAAAGTTACTTATATAGTTTTCAGTAATACCACTTACTTTAACGATAAATAGTTCATTATCACTATTTCTAATACTAATATTCTCTCCTACTTTAGCATCTAACAACTCTGCCATTTTCTCTGTAATAATAACTCCATCATCACTTAAGTTTAAAGCACTGCCATCAAGTGATTTTAAGGTTACATAGTCATTAATTTTGTCATTACTCATAAAGGCAATCAATGTAAAATCCAAATTCTTATTATTCGCTTTAAAAGTAAAACTAGATATATTAGTAGGTGTATAATCTGTTAAATTATTATTAGATAAACTCTTCGTAACATCATCTTTATTTACATCATCATTTAAGACAAGCGTAGCATCATAATGCTGTATTTCTCCATATTGGATATCTAATAAGTCACTTAAACTATCTTTAATACCAAAACCTGTAAGTAACAAAGCAGTACATCCTGCTATACCTAAGACAGTCATAAAGATTCTTTTCTTGTATCTAAATAAGTTACGTAAGGTTATCTTCCAAGAAAAGGATAAATGTCTCCAGAATGGTTTAATTCTCTCTAATAATATCTTTTTACCATTTTTTGGAGAAGCTGGCCTTAGAATAGTAGCAGGTGCTAATCTAAAGTCATTAGCAAGAGTAATAAAGACTACTATACTCATTAAGATAATGGTAGTTAAGACAATGATTAGACAAACATATGGGTTAGCATAAGTAGATAATTTTGGTATTGTAAAGGATGCGGCATAGACAGTATAAAGTATTCTTGGTATTAAGGTATATCCAACGCTTAAGCCTATAACAAGTCCTAAAATACAAGCGATAAATACATATAAAAGATAACTAAAGGAAATAGTTGATTTTCTAATACCTAAAGAGATAAAGGCCCCTATCTCGCTACGCTCTTCTTCTATCATTCTATTCATCGTATTAAAGGCCATAAGGAATGCTATTAGAATGAAGAATATTGGAAAAACAGCAGCGATAGAATCTACTTTAGTAGCACTTTCATAAAAACTAGTATATCCTGTTAAATCGCTTCTTGTTAATAAGTACCAAACAGGTTTCTCTATATTTTGTATTTCTTCTTTAGCATCATTTATCTCCGTCTCGTAGTTAGATATTTCTTCTAAATATAGATTATAGTTAGTATTATATTCATCATAACCTTCTTCTAACTCAATATATCCCTCATCTATTTCTTTTTTAGCACTATTTAATTCTTTTAGAGCATTATTATATTCCTTATTCCAAGTACTTAAAGAATTATTTAAAGTAGCTTCTTGCTCTTTTAAAGTATTATTGGTACTAATTAATGTTTCTATATTAGATTTATTAGTCTTTAGTTCACTTAATGTAGCATTTAATGTTTCATATAAACTATCACTAGGATCAAGTCCTTTTAATTGTTCTTCAAGACTACTTATATTAGTATTTATGGTATCAAGGGTAGGCTGCAAGCTCTCTACTGTAAGTCCTGCCCTACTTAAAGCATTATTAAACTCTGTCTTAGCACTTTCTAAAGCATTAAAGCCATTATTAATTTGAGACTCAGTATCTTCTTTGGTTTTATTTAGTGTATATAAATTACTGTTATATTCTTCTAGTCCTTCATCAAGTTTTATTTTATTAGAGTTTAACTCAGTTAGAGCATCATTAAACTTAGTTTCATTTTCCTCTTTGACCCTATTAAGTTCATTTTGGGCTGCAGTTACTTTATCCATCGCCTCTTTAAGTATCTCTTCATATCTTGCTGTTTCTCTTAAAGGCTTCAACTTCATAAGTCTTTTATTAACTTTATCTATTATTTCATCATAACTATCACTATAAGATAATTTTTCTTTAGTATCTGAAGCTATTAAATATATTTCTGTATAATAATCAAGTTTAAAGTTATCTTTAGGTACATAGACTAAACTATCAAGTTTTCCATCACCTACTGTCGATATACCTTTATTTTCATAAATATAACTACTACTATTAACAGTTCCTACTACTTTACAAGTATTATTCTTAAGATAAGTATCATCATCTACTTTAATAGTATCTCCTATCTTAAATTTCTCATCTTCGCCAAGACACTCATTATTATTTTTAGGCATTCTACCATAAACTAAGGTTGGTTTACTAATATCTGATAAGGCACTTACTTTAACAGCATTACCATCAATTAAGGTATCAAAAGAATATGTCCCTTCTACTTCTTTTATTCCTTTTATATCTTCTAGTGATGCAATATCATCATCTGTTAGGCCCATCGTACTAACTATTTTAAAGTCATAGAGATTAGTCTCATCATAATAATTATCTAAAGTCTTAATCATATCACTTGCAGTTTCTCTAACACCGGCAAAGAAAGATGTACCTAAAATGACGATAAGTATTAATGATAAGAAACGTCCTTTAGACTTCCATATTTTTCTAAAACTATTCTTAAAGATTAACATTACCAATCAATCTCCTTAACAAGTTTAGGATGTTCATTAATAGTAACACTTTCTATCTTACCATTTTTAACTTTAATAACTTTATCGGCAATATCAGCGATAACAGCATTATGAGTAATAATTATAGTTGTAGTTTTTGTTTTATGACAAGTATCTTGTAATAGTTCGATTATCTTTTTACCAGTTTTAGAGTCTAAGGCTCCTGTTGGTTCATCACAAAGTAATAGTTTAGGATTCTTAGCGATCGCACGAGCGATAGAAACACGTTGTTGTTCTCCACCAGAAAGTTGAGCAGGAAAGTGGTCTTTTCGCGTCAGTAACCCTACTCTTTTTAAAGCTTCAGAGCTATCCATAGGATGCTTACAAATTTGGCTAGCAAGTGATACATTTTCTAAAGCAGTTAAGTTACCTACAAGATTATAAAATTGAAAGACAAAACCAATATCATAACGTCTATAATCAGTTAGTTTTCTACTGTTATATTTAGCGATATCATTATTATCAATAATAACTTTACCACTACTTGCTTTATCCATTCCTCCCAAAATATTTAAGATAGTTGTTTTGCCTGCCCCACTAGGCCCTAAAACAACCGTTAGTTCCCCTTCATCGATATCAAAAGAAACATTATCTAAGGCTTTAATAGTAACTTCTCCCATTTTATAAATCTTAGTTAAATTCTTAACACTAATATAAGACACAAGTATCACCCTCTTATGATTACATTATACTATTTAAAGGTTAAAAAATATAGAGTTTTTTGCAAAAGAAAAGTAGTTTAATAAATCTATTATCTACTTTTGCCTTTACATGAAACTTCATAAATATCATAAGAAGTTTCTCTTCTTACTAAAGTATAACCTGATTTTAATGCTACCTTTTTAGAAGCAATATTATCATATTTTATCTCAAGTATAGGTTTTTCTATTCTTTCAGTAATCAACTTTAAAGCAACTGTTGCAATACCTTGATTTCTATATTTTTCATAAACTTCATAGGCAATATGATTTTCTACAGTAAATAATATACCTACAATGTCGTTATTATCTTTATTTATTATATTAAAGAAAAGCTCACTATTTTTATTCTCTATTTCCACTAAATCTATATTCATAATATACTCCCATCCCAATATCAGTATAACATAATTTAATATTTAAGTGCTAGCTTATAAAATAGTTCTATTACCTATTTTTTTCAATATTTTTTGATTTCCCGAAACAACCTTATCATAGTTTTCTTTAATCCTGTCATCAACCATTATTGGATAATTAGCTTCTATACAATTTACTAATTCTTCAGTTCCTATACTAAATATCTCTAAAAAGTATTTATAAACTTCAGGAAAATCGTTTAAAAATCTATCAATACTCTCTACATCTTTTGGTATACTAACATAAGGATTATAATAAAAATTAAAAGAGACAGTACCAAAACTCCTTGCAAAATCAATAACTGGTGTTAGATGAATAATATTTTTATCGATTATCTCTTCCATATTTCTACCAAATCTATCCGTTTGTTCCATCATAATATCTAGAGCGATTAATTTAACTTGTTCTTTTTGATATGATTTAGGTAATAATTTTAATTTACTAACATTGTACGCCTCACTAAAAGCTAAAATCTCATCATCAGTTGGATTTTTATATTTTAAATTTTGTTTTCTATAATTGGGAGTAGCGATTTTAATCTCATTTTTATCTAATAATAATTCTAAAGTAGTAGTTTCAAGGTCAACTTTAGCACATAAATATCTACCTACAATTTCGTTACAAAGTTCTAACTCATTTACTTTTTTTACATAGTAATAGTCATCACTTAATTTCATTAAATATTTACAACCTAAGGAATTAGCATAATTAGTTTTAGTTAAATATAATTTTGTAATAAAAGATAGCTTATTTTTAACAATATCAGTTCTAATTTTATCACTAGTTAAATCTATAATCATCTTTTACACCTTCTCATTTAAACAATATCTAAGAAATATAAAATAGCAAAATATTCTATTTTATAAGTTTTAGTAATTTTTTATTTTTTGAAATTGTTCTGTTATATTCTTCTTTTACTTCATTATCTACTTTAATAGGATAATTAGATTCTATACATTCTATAAGTTCATCTACTTCTATATCAAAAATTTCTAAAAAATATTTATAAGCTTCTGGAAAATCATTTAAAAACATATCTATATTTTCTACATCTTTAGGTATACTAACATAAGGATTATCATAAATAAAATATTTATTATATAAAAAACTGTTTTCAAAATCTATAACTGGCGTTAAATGTAATTTTCCATCTATTACAACTTCTTCCATATTTTTACCACTTCTATCCCATTGTTCCATCATCATATCGATAGAAATTAATTTGAATTGTTCTTTTTGATAAGCTTTAGGTAATATACTTAGTCTTCTAATATCATATTGATGGCTAAATAATTTATCAGCATCATCTTTTTGACATTGATATTTTAAATTCTGTTTTCTATAATTAGGTGTTACTATCTTAAGTTTATCTTCATCTAATAATAACTCTAAATCCGTGGTTTCAAGGCCTATTTTATTGCATAGATATCTTCCTACAATCTCATTACAAATTTTATCTTCATCTTTTTTCTTAGCATAATAATATCCATCACTAAGTTCCCTTAAATAAATGTGTAAACCTAAAGGACTAGTATAACTTTTTCTTGTTATATTTAATTTTTCAAAAAATAATTTATCTTCATTAAAGAAATTGCTTCTTATAATATCAGTTCTAATTTTATCACTAGTTAAATCTATCATAAGCTCCTCCTTTAATTAAGACATATTATACCAAAAAAGAAAGAAATATCAATTACTTCTTTCCTTCTTTAAATGTTTCACTTAAGACCGTTCCTGCTGTTACTAAATTTTGTAAATCACTAGGAACTATTATCTTAGTAGACTGTCCATTAGCAACTTTTACCATGGCATCATAGCTCTTTAGTTTTAAGACTGAAGCATCTGCTTTAGCATCTTTAAGTAGTCTAATACC
Organism: uncultured Mycoplasmatota bacterium; assembly: GCA_946497955.1. Taxonomy (GTDB): domain Bacteria; phylum Bacillota_I; class Bacilli_A; order RF39; family UBA660; genus Onthousia. The sequence continues at coordinate 7,022 of CAMMMH010000019.1, forward strand.
TTCAGCTTCGGCATTTTTAATTTTAATAATAGCTTCTGCTTCACCTTCGGCTTTCTTAATGGCTGCTTCTTTCTGGGCTTCTGCTCTTAAAACTGTACTTTCTTTTTCTCCTTCAGCGATTAAAACTGCAGCTTTCTTCTCTCCTTCTGCTTGTAATATCTTCTCACGTCTTTCACGTTCTGCTCGCATTTGTTTTTCCATCGCTTCTTGAATATCATGAGGAGGGATAATATTTTTTACTTCTACTCTATTTACTTTAATACCCCAAGGATCAGTCGCTTCATCAAGAATTGATCTCATCTTGGAATTAATAATATCTCTTGATGTTAAAGTTTGGTCAAGTTCTAACTCACCAATAATATTACGAAGTGTTGTTGCCGTTAAATTTTCAATGGCATTAATAGGATTCTCAACACCATATGTATAAAGTTTAGGATCAGTTATTTGAAAATAAACAACTGTATCTATTTGCATTGTAACATTATCTTTAGTAATAACTGGTTGAGGTGCAAAGTCTTTAACTATTTCCTTTAATGATACAGTAGATGCTACTCTATCAATAAATGGTACTACATAGTGAGGTCCTGTACCAAGGGTCTTGTAATAAGTACCAAGACGTTCAACAACTTTCGCTTGTGACTGGGGAATAACTTTTACTCCTAAAATAACAATTACTATAATTACTATTAATATAATCCAAAACACTTTAATCACTCTCCTTAAATTCTTCTACTTTTAGTTTTACTCCATTAATAGATAATACTTTAACTTTAGAGTTTTCTTTTATCTCTTTATCACTATATGCACTCCATCTTTTACCTAGAACTTTAACTTCACCTATTCCATCTTTTTCTATCTTTTCTGTAACTACTCCTATTTTACCAATAACTCTGTCTAAATTAGTAGGTACTACATCTTTCCTTTTTATTTTCTTAACGAATGGTTTTGTTAAAAGTAATAAAAGAATTGATGTTATAGTAAAAACAGCAAGATGTATCATAATGTTATCAGTAACAAGAGATACAAACGTTGCAATTATTGCCCCTATGGCAAACCAAATAGATACTAAGTTTACAGTTACAAGTTCAAATAATGCTAGAATAACAAATAGTACTAACCAAAAAAGTGTCATAATACTTCCTCCTTACCTAAAATATACTATAATTTTTAAAAAAATACTACAAAAATAAACTTTTTCTTACATAATTTTTAAAATTATGCTAAAATCTTTAAGGAAACAGGTTTGATGGTTAAATTGGAAACGAAACATCTTTAAAGATGATAACGAACAACACATTGGTTAAACAATGCTGTTTTTATATTGTAGGAAAGGAGGTTAACTATGCCTGAGACTAAATTACAAGACTTTATTTATACTTTAATAATGGCTTTTGTTATGGTATATGTAATGATTTGTTATAATATTGCTATTCATACTGGAGGATTAAATAACTTTGTATTTTTAGAAGCTTTTAATGAATTAATATATATGTGGCCTATCGCTATTATTTTAGAGTTTTTCTTAATAGGTAAAATTGCTCATAAATTAACCTTTAAAGCTCTTGATCCTAAGAAAACACCTAGTATTCTTATAAGTTATGGTATATCTATTGTAATAGTTACTTTTATGTGCCCTATTATAAGTTTAGTTGCTACTATTCTTATAAATAAACCTAGTCTTGATATCTTTATATCTAGTTGGTTACAATCTATGGTCTTAAGTTTTCCTATGGCTATGTGCTTTCAATTATTTTATGCAGGACCAATTGTTAGATTTATCTTTAATTTATTTAAAAACAAACTAAGCAAAAAAGCCTAGTTTGTTTTCTTTATTATTTTAAATTTCTCTTCTTCTTTATAATCCAAATCAAAGATAGGATTATTATCTAAAACAGATGGATAATAAATATATCGATTAGTTCTTTTTATATAATCTTCTGTAAATAAAGTCTCTAACTCTTCCATAGTTAATTCTTTTAACTTGGGTTTCTTAATATTAGATAATACTAAAGGTGTATTAGTATTGATCTCACTTAGCTCTCCTTTTTCTTTTTTTAATAATAAATAAGGTGACAATCCCTCTTCTTTAACTTTCCTATTAAAAGAAGTTCTAGACTCTTTATATTTATTAAAATCAACTATATCATTTTTCTTAACCATTTCTTGATAATATGCATAAATATTAGGAAAATATTTATTAAGATATTCTAAAAGATTAATATCATCTATATATAAGTTTCTATCAGTTAGTGCTGCATAATAATATTTAATCATTTAATCCCTCTTTTCACGGATTATAGATTATCATAATAATTACAAAAAGGCAAACAATAATTATCACTTATATACTTTTACTTTCTTAATAGTGTTATGTTCTATAAAGTTATCACTTGTAAGGTAAGTTATTAACTCACTTGGAATATTATCTACTCCATAATAATTAATCATATTTTCTATTGCTAAAGTCTTATTAGAATTATCTTTAAGAGCATTTTTAAAGTATTCTATTTCTTCTTCATATTTTAATGAGAATCTAAAATAATCTTGAAATAATAATGGTAACAAAGTAATAGCATCTTTATAACCATTTTGTTCTAATATAACTCTTTCAGCTTCTAAAACATCTATGACATCTCCTATATTATCACTGGAGCTAAACCACATCTTTTTAGGCTTAAAAGAATCTTTTGTCACTTGTTTTTTATATTCTTCCCATCTATCTTTTGAAAATGATTTTCCAAATTGTTCTTTATAACAATCATAAACTATATCTTTAAATCTAATAGACGGTATATAATCTTTATAGAAACGTTTAGGACTTTTTTCATAAATAATATCGTTTAAATATACTGATGATGCTCTTTCTTTAATAGAATAGTGATTATTGTCTAAAGTAACATTGCTAAATTCTATTTCATCATACTTATCTTTTAAAATGTTATATAATCTAAAGAATCTTTCACTTAATATCTTTACAGGAGCATCTTTAAAATACATTTTAACCCCATAAAAATAATCTCTAAATTTTTGTTCTTTATAGTCTAACCAATCCATTTTACACATTTCTATATCTTTATCAGTTAAAGATTCTACATTAAAGAATCCACTCTTTGAAATATTATTATTTAGATATTGTTTAAACTTTTCAAATCTATTACTATCATTCTTATTATAGTAATATCCATATCTTTCTTTAATAGTTTTTTCATATAGTCTATCTAATTTATCATTATCAATGTATTTTATTTTTTCATAAAATTCAAGAAAGTCTTTGGTTAATAAAGCATCCCTTCTTTCTTCCTCATCACAACTATCTATTCCTTCAATAACACATCCTAAATCATAACTTGTTGCAATATTATCATTAGGATTCAAAAACAAAATTAAATCATCATTACGTAAAGGAATATTATACTTTTTAAAAATAGCAGGTAACTCTGATAATATTATCGCTTTAATGTCATCATCTTGCTCACTATAAAGTAAATAATTAATAGGTGTAAATTGAGGAAAACAGATGTTTTTATAATATGTAACTTCTTCTAAATACATAATAGTTCTCCTTTCATAGTTAATAATATAGCATTAAAAATTATTTTTATCAATTTTGGTCGAAATTTTCAACTAAAAATTAAATGTAATGCTGTAATTCAATATCATTTTATGACACATATAAAAATAGTATCATATTGATTTCTATATAGCGATTTAAAATATTAAAAAAAGTTGCGATTTTTCGTAACTTTTTCTCTATAAATTTAATCATTATTTTTAGTAAATCTTGTGAATCTATCTATCTCGCTATCATCTAAATCTGTTTTAGATAAAGATTCAAATATTTTTTTCTGGTCTCTTGATAACTTCTTAGGAGTAACCACTTTAAAGATAACATACATGTCTCCTGTCTTTCTACTAGTAGAATCTTTAATACCCTTACCTTTAAGTCTTTGTTTATCTCCACTATCAGTACCTCCTGGTATAGTTAATTTAACATTACCATAGATTGTAGGTATTTCTTTTTTACAACCAAGTACTGCTTCAGCCATATTAATAGGAACTTCTAGATAAATATCAAGGCCATCTCTTTCATAATATTTATGTTCTTTAATATGGAACTCTAAGTATAAATCACCTGATGAACCACCATTTTCTCCAGCATGACCTCTACCTGGTACTCTTAGTCTTTCACCATTATCAATACCACTTGGTACATTTACAGTGATAGTTTTATGAGATTTAACTTGTCCTTTACCACGACACTTACTACAAGCTTCTTTATAAGTCTTACCTTTACCATTACATTCTGGACAAGTTGTTTTAGTCATGAATGAACCAAGAATTGTTCTTTGTTCACTGGTAATAGTTCCACTACCATGACATCTTTTACAAGTCTCTTCGTGGGAGCCACCCAAACCACTACATTTATCGCACTCTGTAACTACATCTAGGTCAAAATCTTTCTCACAGCCATAGATAGCTTCTTCAAAAGAAAGTTCTACTTGCATTAAGATATCACTACCACGTCTTGCTCTACTACCACGACTTCTACTACTAGAACCACCAAAACCAAAGCCACCACCGAACAAGTCATCAAAGATATCACCTAAATCACTTGCATCAAAACCAAAACCTGCTCCATTAAAACCGCCAAAGCCAGCTCCTCCAGATGCTCCAGGACCATTTACACCAGCATGACCAAATTGGTCATATTGACGACGTTTATTATCATCACTAAGCACAGAATATGCTTCTTGTACTTCTTTAAACTTCTCTTCCGCATTTTCTTCTTTACTTATATCTGGATGATATTTCTTAGCAAGCTTTCTAAAAGCACTTTTTATCTCGTCTTTAGTAGCATTCTTAGAAACACCTAACACTTCATAATAGTCTCTTTTAGTTGCCATATACTACACCTTCCTTCTAATATAGACTTTCTAACATAGAAATTAATTTATCAAAATAGATAATAGCATTTTTATATATATTTTCATCCTCTAAGGATATTCCTAACCTCTTAAAAGCATCAAGTGGATAAATATCAGAACCAATACATAGGAATTTTAAATATTTGTCTAAAGTTTCTTTATCACCTTCTGTAATTTTAGAAGCAAAGTATGATGCCACACTTACACAAATAGCATAATTATAAAGGTAAAAATTACTATAATAATGGCTTCTAAATATCCAACTTCCTTTAGCATAAGGACTTAACTTAACAGTATCACCATAATAATATTTTAAAGACTCTTCACATATTTCATTCATATATTCTTTAGTTAATGTTCCTCCATTATGAACTTTATCATGCATTAGTCTTTCCATATCTCCTTCTCTAACCGCTCCAAATAAATTACTAGCGATTACATTTAGAGAATTTTCAAGGGCTAGAACCTTCTCTTCTTTATCTTTAGCATTGTTAAAGATATAGTTTGATAGTAAAAATTCATTAGTTAGAGATGTAACTTCAGCAGTGATTATAGCCGTATTTCTATACTGAACAGGATTATTCTCACTAATAAATTGATAATTAATATGATGACCTGCTTCATGAGCGATAGTAGATAAAGATTCTAAATCATAATGATAACTCATAAGAATACGTGAATCACATGCAGGAATGCTTAGATTATATCCACCACTACATTTACCGGGATAACCACAGAAATCAATATTACGATTTTTAATAAGTTTATCATACTTACTAATATATTCTTCTCCTAAAGGTTTTAAGGCTTCTCTTACGGTTTTAATACCTTCAGGGATACTGTATTCTTTTTTAGAATGACTTAATTTTGCAGTTAAATCATAATTATACAAAGTATCAAGCTTAAGTATTTTCTTTCTTAGTTTAAAATATCTTTGTAATGTATTTACTCCTTCTCTTGTTGTTTTAGATAAGACATCAAAGATATTTTTATTAAGATTATCTTCAAAAAGACGAGCTTCAAAACTATCATTAAAGTGATAGATATTTGCAAGTGTATCTTCTAATTTAACATAACTATTAAGTAGTTCTGCAGAAGTACTACCATATTCTAAAGCTTTCTTAGCAAGTTTAGTGTTCGCTTCTTTTCTAGTTTCTCTATTATCACTTGATTGTAAGAATCTAGAATTAGTTGTCGATAGAGTTACTTTCTTACCATTTTTAAGAGTTACTTTACCATAATTATGCTCCATATTTAGTAAGGTAGAAGACATATCAGAGAAGTTATTAGTAGTCATTACTAAAGAATTAACAATTTTTTCTTCATTTTCATTTAAGGTATGTTCTTTATTTCTATAAATATCTTGTAAGTAAGCTCTATACTCTTCTAGTTTATTATTTTCTTTAAATAAGTTTTCAAATTCATCTTTAGATAGTTTTAATAGTTCTGGTTCAAAGAAACTATTTACATTGTTAATTTTTGCAATAGCATCTTTACTTTTAGCAAGCATTTCAAGATTTTCTTTCTTACCTAACTCTTCATCATTCTTTAACCAAGCATAGGCATCCATCTTCTCAATAATAGTTTCTACTTCTCTTAATTTAATTAAATAGTCATAAAGTCTATTAGCATCTTTAGTACAACCTTTATAGTCATTAAAGATATCTATCTTACTATCTACTTCTTCACTTGCTTTAAAAAATGCCTCATTACTTTCAAAAAACTCACTTAAATCCCATTTATACTCTTCTTCTACTTCGCTTCTATTTTTATATTCTTTCATATTTAGCCCTTTCTATTATCTCTTTATCAGAGAAAAGTTCTAGTTACCTAGAACTTTTAATTTTTCTACTTCTCTTCAAAGTCTGCATCTTTTACATCATCTTTTTTATCTGATGTATCACTACTGTTATCAGTGTTAGCATTACTATTTGCTTGATTTTCTTTTTGAACGTTTTCATAAACTTTAGTTGCAAGTGCCATAGCTTTCTCTTGTAGTTTATCTTTCTTAGCTTTAATATCATCTAAGTCATTTTTAGATAAAGCTTCTCTTAAGTCTTTAATTAAATCTTCTGCTTCTTCCTTTTCTTTCTTATCAACTTTATCTCCTAAGTCTTTAAGTGATTTCTCAGTTTGGAAGACTAATTGTTCTGCTTCATTCTTAAGGTCTGCTTCTTCTTTACGTTTCTTATCAGCTTCTTTATTCTCTTCAGCTTCTTTTCTCATTCTTTCAATCTCTTCATCAGATAGATTTGTAGATGAAGTAATAGTAATAGATTGCTCTTTATTAGTACCAAGGTCTTTGGCAGTAACATTAACAATACCATTAGCATCTATATCGAATTTAACTTCAATTTGTGGTACTCCTCTTGGTGCAGGTGGAATGTTTGTAAGTTGGAATCTACCAAGTGTTTTATTATCAGCAGCCATACTTCTTTCACCTTGTAATACATGAACATCAACAGCAGGTTGATTATCGGCAGCAGTTGAGAATACTTCACTCTTACTTGTTGGAATAGTAGTATTTCTTGGGATTAATACTGTCATAACTCCACCTAATGTTTCAATACCAAGTGATAATGGTGTAACATCAAGTAGAACGATATCATTAACATCTCCTGTTAAGACACCACCTTGAATAGCAGCACCCATAGCAACTACTTCATCAGGGTTAACTTCACGAGATGGTTCCATACCAAGTTCTTTCTTAACTGTTTCATATACTAGCGGAACTCTTGTAGAACCTCCAACGAAGATTACTTTATCTAGGTCTTTAGCTTTCAAATCTGCATCTTTTAAAGCATTTCTAACTGGTTCAAGAGTTGAATCAACTAAATCACTAATTAAGCTTTCGAATTTAGCACGAGTTAATGTCATATCTAAGTGAAGTGGACCATCTGCTCCTTGGGAAATAAATGGTGCAGATACTTGGGTACTTGTCATACTTGAAAGATCTTTCTTAGCTTTCTCAGCAATTTCTTTAAGACGTTGCATAGCCATTTTATCTTTAGTAAGGTCAACACCATTTTCTTTCTTAAATTCACTAACAAGATAGTCAATAACCTTATTATCAAAGTCATCTCCACCTAAGTGGTTATTACCACTAGTAGATCTAACTTCTACAACACCATCACCTAACTCAAGAATAGATACATCGAATGTACCACCACCAAGGTCATATACAAGAATAGTTTGGTTCTTATCTTGTTTATCAAGACCATATGCAAGGGCGGCAGCAGTTGGTTCGTTTATAATACGTTCAACATCAAGTCCTGCGATCTTACCAGCATTCTTAGTAGCTTGTCTTTGGGCATCATTAAAGTATGCTGGAACTGTAATAACTGCTTTAGTAACACTCTCTCCTAAATAAGCCTCAGCTGACTCTTTAAGATTACTTAAAATCATAGCAGATATCTCTTCAGGAGAATATTTCTTACCTTCGGCTTCAACCTTTTTATCAGTACCCATTAATCTTTTAATAGATGAAATAGTATTTGGATTAGTAATTGCTTGTCTTTTAGCAGCAGCTCCTACTATTCTTTCACCATTTTTAAAAGCAACTACTGATGGAGTTGTTCTTTCTCCTTCTTTATTAGGGATTACTTTAGGCTCCCCAGCCTCTAATACACAGACACAACTATTAGTTGTACCTAAATCAATACCAATTATTTTACTCATTTATATCCTCTCCTTTATCATCATTATTATTTTTATTATCAGCTTCGTCATCTAGTTTATTTACTCTAACAGAAGCAGGTCTAATAACTCTATCCTTAAGACGATATCCTTTAAGTAACACTTCAAGTACTTCACCATCTTTGTAATTCTTATCGCTATCAGTCATTAAAGCTTCCATAGTATTAGGATCATATTCTTTATGTTCTGCTTCTATTTCTTCTAGACCATATTTCTTTAATACATCATCAAAGCTTGCATACATCATCTTAAATCCTTTTAAGAATTTAGATAACTCATCAGTAAGATTATTATCATCAAGTCTAATCGCTCTTTCAAAGTTATCTAATATTAAGATTAACTCACTAATCAAATCCTGATTAGCATATTTTAATCTATTAGTAACTTCTTCTTCTTTTCTTTTACGATAATTAACAAGTTCGGCTTGATTATATCTAATTTTTTCTTTATATTCTTCAATCTCTTTGTCTTTACTAGCAAGTTCTTCTTTTAATTTCTTTATCTCATCATGATGTTTATCATGTTTTTTAGATTTATCATGACATTCGCAAGGTTTTTCTTTATCTTTACAGTTACATTCATGTTTTTCATCTGTAACTTTTACTTCTTCTTCCTTAGTTTCCATCTAGTCACTACCTTTCTCAATATTTTCTTTTAAGTACTCTAGAATACTAACAACTCTATCATATTCCATTCTCTTAGGTCCTATGATAGCAAGTGTTCCATCTTCACTATCAGTCTTAAAGTTAGTCTTAATAATAGTAACATCATCATCAAGTTTGTTCTCACTACCGATATATACTTCAATATTATTAGAGTCATCTTTCTTAATTTCCTGCAACAAGTCTTTATCGTCAAGTTTCTTAAATAAGTCTTTAATCTTATCAACATTATCAAACTCAGGTTGTTCCAAGAACTTAGTTCTGCCAACTACATTAATATCGGTATTAGTAATATCTGTAAAGACATTATAAATAGCATTATATAGTTGTTGATGCTGATCTACATATTTAGAGATAATAGGCTTAATCTCAAACTCTAGTTTAGTACTTACTTCATCAATTGGTGTGCCTACTATTAAGTTATTAATTAACTCTACAGTCTTTTTAATATCTTCCATACTAACATTATCTAAAGTTATATTTTTATGCTCTACTTTACCTTTATCAGTAACAACTATAACTATTAGATGATTAGCATCAAGGGGAACAACTCTAATTTCTTTAAGTAAGTTCTCATGACTTGCTTTACCTAAGACTACGGCTGTATAAGAAGTCATATCAGAGACAACTTGTAAGCTTTTGTTGATACAATCACTTAATTCTAATGATTGATTATGGAAAATAATTTGCAATTTTAACATATCTTCTCCATTCATCTTTCTAGCTTCCATTAGGTTATCTACATAATAACGATATCCTTCTTCACTTGGAACTCTACCACTAGAAGTATGAGTTTTTTCTAAGTAACCCAAGTCTTCAAGACTAGCCATTTCACTTCTAACTGTAGCACTGGAACATTTTAATTTCTTACAGAGTTGATTACTACTAACAGGCTTAGCTTGTCTAATATAAGACTCAACAATTAATTTTAATATTTTCTTTTGTCTATCACTAAGCATAACTACCTCCTAAGCACTGATTAACTGGTTAAATACTAGTTTTAGCATTCCCACTTTTCCATTGCCAATATCATTATATGAAAAAAGTTAGCACTTGTCAACTCTTTTTGCTAACTTTTTTTAAACTTTCAATACTTTCCACTTCTGAGCATTGCTATTATTACAATCATATGAATTAATCGCACTACCTCCGGAAGCAAGAGCACTAAAAAGATCCATACAAGTACCTAATGCAGACCTAATAGTATACACGCCCACTTTATCAGTTTCAACAAATTGCCACTTCTGAGCTGGAACATCATCTGTTGTATATAACTGTATTTTCGTATTAAGTTCTGTAGAACCACCTGCAATATCCATAACAAAACCAGGATTAGAAAAAGTTGCTATATAATAATATGTATCAGTAGTTGATGGCCTAATAGTAAAGCTTTGGGAATCACTATTATTGTTTAATAATAAGATCATTGGTGTTGCATGAGTAATATTATTATCTTTAATACTTATTAAATAATTTTCATTAATTGGCGTTATTAACTTAATTTCATCTCCAACGGCCACGTTATGATTATTAATATCTTTTAAAACACCACTATAAGTTCCGTCTTCCTTTACTATGATAATATTAGACGTATCATTAATATTTGTAAAACCATTCAATTCATTTTTGATATTTTCAACGAATTCATCTGTTGTCCTTCTTTCAAAGCTTAAATTTCCTATTAATAAAAACAAAATTAAAGTCGCCATTAATAATAGTCCATATAATATAGTTGTAATTGCAAACCCCTTATTATTTAAGCACATTATATTACCCCTCTTCTATTACTTTTATAATAGCATGATAATGACTATCTCTATCTATTACAAAATCGCTATTAATAGCCCAAAGTCTAATAGAATAATCTTCTTCACTATCAGCTTCCAACGTATCTTCATATAAAACATTATCTTGATACTCACTAAGTATTTTAGCGACAGGTGTTTGATGGTCTACTCTTAAACTAAGTTTTAATAATTCAGATGGAATAGTCTTAGTAAAACACTCATCACTATTTATTCTATTAGTATTAGACTCTAATACTATTTTATAACTGACACTATTAGTAGTACTATTTTTAACTGTAAAACTATATTCTGTAGAACTAAGTCCCACCGCATCACTTACAGGCGTAAACTTAGTTAAATTAATTTTATTACCTTCTTTACCATGAAATACTACTTCCATTTCTCCTGTATCTATATCATGTTCTCTTTTACTAGAAAAATTATTATATATTAAATATGTAGAGACTATAGCGAATGAGAAAAGAAATATTATAATTATTGCACTTTTAATCATATGTCTACGATAATATTTTTGATACATAGAAAACACCTCTTTTAATTATTGTAAGTCCTAGTGAGCTTTTTAGTCAATGAAAAGAAGTTTTTTTACAAAATATAGTGTAAATTTTCAAAAAACTCTTGAAAAAGCTAATAGTTTGTTATATATTAATAATGTCTTATTTGTCCGCGTAGCTCAGCTGGATAGAGCAATCGCCTTCTAAGCGATCGGTCACGCGTTCGAATCGCGTCGTGGACACCATTTATAAAATTAAACAGTCTTAGGACTGTTTTCTTTATCTTTTAGGGGGAATTATGAAAGCACTAAATATAGATATATGCAATTTAAAAATATTAGAAATAACTGATAACAAAGAAATATATGATTTAGAAAATGGTTATATTTTAAAAAGATATATAAATACAAGTGAAAAAATACTAGAAATTTATAGAAAAAAATTAATACTAGCTAAAGATATATGTATTAAGAATTTAATTAGTCCAGAATTTCTATATATAGAAAATGGTAAAATAAACGGTTCTATAGAAAAGAAAATAAATGGCCAATCAATTGCTAACTATTTAAGAGTAAAAAGAAAAAATGGCGAACAAATATTTCTTCAAGATGTTGGAGAATTATACATAAAGAAACATGATATAATCATAGAAGCTAACAAAGAAGATATTAACTTTCCAGATGGTTCCTATAATAATTTTTTTATTGATAAAAATAAGAATATTTATGCCATAGACTATGATGGTATGCAAATTAATGGAATATCTTCAAGAGAATATAATGACTTTATCTTTAATATTAATAATCGTTTTCTATTTAGAAACAAAAAATATATTAATGATGGCCTAATAAATTATAATATGGATATCTATATGATGGGAATAGAGTTTCTATTTCTTACAACTAAATTAGATCCAATTAGTTATAAATTAAAAAATATAGATGAGTTTAGAAGTTTCTTAGACTATGTAAATTTTCCAGATAGTGATTTAAGAAAAAAATTAGAGTTACTATATAACCCTAACGAAAATAATAGATATTTTAAAGCTGAATTAGAAGATTTTATCAAAGAATATAGTTTAACAACAGATAGAAAAGGAGTACCAAGAGTGTTTATAAAGAAATAATTAATTTTCTCTAATTACTTTAACAGCATTACCAATATTATTAATAGTGTCACTTGCTATCATGGATATATCTGTATTATCTTCTTCTGCAAGTATTCCTGCTATTCCATTTATTAAAACTCCTAAAGATATTGTTAATAAACTAAAATTTAAATAAGCAAGAAGTCCAGCAAGTATCCCTGATAAAACATCTCCACTACCTGCTGTAGCCATACCAACACATCCTGTTTTAACTAGATAAGTAGTATTACCAGCAGTTATAATAGTAGTATGTCCTTTTAAAATAATAGTTATTTTATAAGTACTAGCAAATTCTTTAACTAAGTTTAAAGAATCTTTTTTTATCGCTTCTATATCTCTTTTACAAAGTCTAGAAAATTCTTTTAAATGAGGAGTCAACAAGATATTACATCTTCTCTCTTTTAATACTTCTAAATCCATTCTAGATAATGTATTTAGACCATCTGCATCTATTATTAAGTTACCAGTATAATTTCTTATTAAGAATGCTAATACTTCTTCTAAGTGTTCATCACTGCCTAGTCCCATACCAAAGGCAAGAGAATCTAAATCTTTAATAGAAGCTTTTAATTTATCATAAAAAGTATCATCATAATCAGGTAATATATACAATGTCTGTTCTAAAATATTAGGACCAAGTAAAGGTAATACTTCTTTCTTTACCAAAACTCTACTAATACCACAACCACTTCTAAGAGATGCTAATGATAAATAGGCAAGTTTTAAAGCTCCAGAATATTCTATACTACCACCATAAATACCTACTTTACCGAAATCTCCTTTATTAGAGTATATATTTCTTTCTTTTAATAAATCTTTTACATCACTACTTTTTATTTCATAAGTATTATTATCTATCTTTCTCATACTTCCTCCAAAAATACAGTATACTCAAATTAATGAGCATACTGTACAGTCTTTTCTACTACTTCTTTTATATCTCTTTCATTAAATGGTTTCCTTAAGACATCAACTATTGGATAATTAAAGGCTTTGGCAACTAACTCATCATCTCCAACTCCTGTAATAATAGAAACAGGGATTAAATCAAATAAGTTATTATTTCTAAAATATTCTAGTACTTGGAAGCCATTAAAGTTAGGCATATTAAGATCAAGTAACATCCCTACTATCTTTATACCTTTATTATTAGCGATCATCTGCAAGGCTTCATTACCATCATTTGCTACTAATACTTCAAACTGATTATTGAAGATTTTACTAACAAAGTTTTTAATTACTGCAGAATCATCAACTACAATAAGAGCTCGATCTTTTTTAGGGGCCACAAAAGTAGTAGCAGTACCAATTTCTTCCATTCCTAAATACTGCTTAACTAAGTGGACAATCCGATCGAGCTCAGTTATCAATTCATCAAAATTTTCAGTTACATAGTACATATTATTTTCTTTACTAGCCATTTCGTGATTATATGCAAGTTCTGCTAATTTGTCAAAGCCAAAATACTTAGCGTCACTTTTTAGGCCATGAACCAAAATGGCATAATTAGCCATATCACCATTTTCTTTAGTTTGTTTAATTTTAGTTTCTTTCTCATTAATGTCTTGAAGGAAGTCGCCCAATGTATCATCATAAGTCGACATATCTCCAAATAATTCTAAACTTTTTTTAACATTTACACCATTATTAATAAGTAAATTTACATCTCTCATAATAATACCCTCCATACTATAAAGTATAGCATAAATTACTGATTATTCAAATACTTATTTATAACATTATCTAGTGCTTTACGTTCAATAGGTTTAGATAAGTAACTATTAAATCCTTCACTTAAATATTTTTCTTCCATGCCAGCGATAGCATTGGCAGTTAAAACAACAACAGGAGTATTAAAGTTAGGATCTTCTTTTAGTTTATGGAATGTTTCAGTCCCACTCATTCTAGGCATCATATCATCCATAAATATTAAATCATATTTTATAGATTTAACTTTCTCTAAACATTCTGCCCCACTTTCACAGCTATCAACTGTTATACCATAGTCTTCTAAAAGTCTTGTCGCAACCTTTATATTTAATTTATTATCGTCTACAACAAGGACACTCTTACCTACTATATCTTTATCTTTAGTAAGTTCTTCTCTATTTAATTCAAGAGTTTCATCTAGTTTTACATCAGATGGAGCGATTTTTTGATCGATTGATACTGTAAACTTACTGCCCTTTCCATAAACACTTTGAACAACTAACTGTCCATGCATAAGTTGCACTAATCTTTTCGTAATGGCAAGACCTAAACCAGTTCCTTCAATAGTTGTATTTCTATCTTCATCAAGACGTTCAAATTTATCAAATAATTTATCAATCTTATCACGTTTTATTCCAATCCCAGTATCTTCAACAGATACTATAAGTCTACAAATATCGCCTTTAATTACAGAATCAACTTTGAAAATAATATGTCCTTCTTTAGTATATTTAGCAGCATTTGTTAAAATATTTAAAATTACTTGTTTTACTCTAGTATGATCACCATATAATACTTTAGGAATAGTCTCATCAATTTTTACAATAAGTTCTATTGGTTTTTCTCCTATTCTTACTTTAGTTAAAGTAGTTAAAGCATTAAACATCTTATAAGGATTATAATTATTATTAATAATTTCTAATTTATTCGCTTCTATCTTAGATATATCTAAAACACCATTAACTATTTCAAGTAAACTATCACTCGCCATTAAAATATCATTAACATCTTCTTTTACTCTTTCAGGTAAATCAGGTTCTTCTTTTAAAGCTTCTGCGAAGCCAGTGATAGCATTAAGGGGTGTTCTAATTTCATGAGACATATTAGATAAGAAATCTGTTTTAGCATTATTAGCTTTCTCTGCTTGTATTCTTGCAAGATTCAACTCTTCTATCATTTTTAGATCTGGGTTTTCGATAGTAAAGTAGAGAATTGCAACTATAATTGACAAAAAGAAATTAATCAAAAATAAATCTGGAAATAATCTTTGAATTACTACTATTAAAACTATTGAAATAATCATCATAAACAATGGAGTGTATTTATATAAAATAATATTTTTCCTGTTTTTTAACGCAAAGAATACAGATACTAATATGCATAGTGCTACGATTACATAAACCATTGTAACGGAAGCTCCTTGAGGAAAAACAACATTATTAGTAAATGCAAAACTAACTGGCAAGATATAAATTACAAAAGCAAGTACTATAAATATTCCTAATAAATAATGAAATACTTTTCTAAAATGTTTAACTTTTTCTTCATTTGTTTTCTTATTATATGAGATAACATAAATATAAAAAGTAAAAGCAAATATCCATGCCACAAAGTATAATAATTCTGTTTTTACAACAAAAAAGTATAAAAAACTATCAACAGGATAACCACCTACATATAGAAAATATCCAAGAATATCTAATGCTAAACCAATTGCCGTTGTTATAATTAAAAATTTATATATTTTTGTTTCTGTATTAACGACACTACCTTTACTAAAAAAGAAGAAAATAAATAACAAAATATATACCAAACTACATATTGTAAAATATGCTCCCATAATTTTCACTCCTATCTTCAATAGTAATATACCACAAATAGAAAAGAAGTGCAAAAAAACTCGAATTTTATCCGAGTTTTTTTAATGCTTTAACATTAACATTTTTCTCTTTTCCTAGAGCATCTTTCTTATACTTTTCATTATCTGCCTCTTGTAAAACATTCCAATCAAGTTTACCATTAGGACTATTTGGAAGTTTTTCATGATATTCAATATAATGTGGAAGTTTCGCTTCTCCTAAAGTTCCATAAATTAAAGTATTTATTTTCTTTTCTAGACTTTCTATATCAGTAGTATCAGGATTTTCTAAACTAATATGATATTTACATACAAATTGTAAATCATCACTAGGTATTTTAGTAACTATACTTTCTTTAATCTCTGGTATATTACTTAGTAAATTCTCTATTTGTTGAGGGTAAACATTTTCTACACCACAAACAAAATTTCTCTTTACTCTATCCACAAATTTCTTTTCATTTGTAACAGGATCAATTACAGCAACATCGCCAGTATTCAACCAACGTATACCATTTTCATCAGTCACAATAACTTTACTAGTCTCTCCGGGATTATTATAATATCCCTCCATCATACCAGGACCTGTTACAAATAAAACTCCGGACTTTCCTTTTTCTACTTCTTTTAAAGTTACAGGATTAACTATTTTCGCACCTACAAATGGTAACATATGACCAATTGTACTATCAGTATTTAGGTTACCTCTTTTTACACATACAGGAGCCCACATTTCAGTCATACCTAAACCATTATATAAACTGTCTTCTGCTCCAAGTACATCAAAAATAATATTAGTTAAGTTCTCTGTTTTAGATGTTAATTGTTCTCCACCTGAAACTCCAGCTTTTAAGAAACTCATATCAAGTTTATTCTTAACATTTGAATCTAAGTTTTCTAAAGCATCTCTTACTATTTTATAAAATTCTTTTTGATCTTTTTCACCCATCTTACTTAAATCCTTATATTTTTCATAAATATCAGCATTTGTATTTTTCATGATGTAATCAATATAAGCATTCCACTGAATAGGGCCACCAAAAACTCCATTAGGTCTGGTCCTATAAACTTCAGCTGCAAAATCTTGTGGCATCGCTTTAGAAGTTAAATGTATTTCCAAGCTTCTATTTAAAGCATATTGCATTGCAAAACCACCAAAAGCCATAAATTCTGGTAAATTACCTAAGAACTTTTCACCTGGATTTAAAGGTAAAACATAATTAGCACCTTTAGTAACAGAACTTAAACCATTACCATTCAACATAACACCTTTATGTGTACCACTACTACCACCTGTAAAAGCAATATCACTAATATAAGTGTTCATATCATTGGCAATAAAAATATTGTTATTATTATTCTTTTTTTTCTTTAAAAAAGTAGACAATCTTTCTTCTTTATCAAAAACAAAATTTTTAGAATATAGCATAAATAGATTTAATAAAGTTTTTTCTTTCATAGAAGTCTTTACACTATCAAACGGAGAGAAATAAAGACTATCAACTCCATATTTTTTACTAACAGTAGAAAACTTCTTAGAAAACATATTAATGCCAATAAACATCTTAGGATTAACAAGTTCAATATCACTTTTCATAGCAGCTTCAGTTTCAATTGGATTGATAGCACAAACAGTAGCACCTAGCTTATAAAGTGCTCTTTTTAGATATAAAGCAGATGGAACATTACCAGCAGCAAAGGCAATTCGGTCTCCTTCTTTTACGCCTTTTTCTTTTAAGGCTTTGGCATATTCATCAACTCTAGTATGAAATTCTTCATAAGTAATTTTTTCTCCTTTTTCTGTAACTAGTGCAACATTATTCATATATTTTTCATTTTCTTTTAATTGAAATTCATAAGGATTTACTTCTTCAGGTATTTCTGCATCCTTAGCTCCATTATTATAGTAATCAATATCAGTATATTCACTGTATTTTAAATCATTATTCTTCATACAAATTCTCCTTTACTTTTTAATTTCTATTTCATCATAAGTATAGGAAGATACTGCATTACCTATTTTTACTTGATAAATAGATCCTATTTTCATAACGACAACCCCTGTTATTCCAGTATCTTTAATAACTACCTCACTACCAATCTCTATGTCGTCATCTACTTCATCAAAACTTGTATTCTTTACTATTAACCCCATATTTCTACATTTTTCCTTTCCAAGCTTATTATAGAAAAAATATATTTAATTTGTCAATTATAACTATAAAATATATTAATTAAAATTCACAAATTGGTATATATAGCAAAAAATAAGGCTTTATTCTTTATTAATATTTTTATCCTTTAAAACATTCAGTCAACATTTTAGTTATAATTAACTATCAACAATATCTTTCTTAAAATTAGAAAAATTATGATATTCAAACTTTCCACCTTTAAATATCATATATTTTTTATTTCCTATAATACTAATTTTATTATTTTCTATCAATATAACATCTTCTTCGGGTAAATATATTACTTTCTCCTTAATTGAAAAATTTTGCAAATACTTTTTATTTTTCTTTAAATTCTTATTCTTTAAATGACATAAAATAGAATAATTATTTAATAAATTAAATCCTTTAGTATCTTTCAATCTAACAGTATTTTCATCATCTAACAAACAAGTATTTATATCTTTACCAAAAATAATTGCACCAGCACTACCACCAAATACTATACCATTATTTTTTAAATAGTTTCCTATTTTCTCAAAATTATTATTCTGTTTCAATTCATAGAGCAATTTATATGTATTGCCTCCACCTATAAATATAGCACTATAATTATATAAATTTTTCATAGATAATTCTTCTGAGGATCTAACCATTTCAAAATTAGATAATCCAATATATTTAATTTCTTCTTTAAACCAATTGTTGCAACTATTATATCTAGATTCATCCATAGCAAGAGGAACATATAAAATTGGTTTAGACTTATCTAAATTATTAGAAAAACTCAATAGTGCAGATATTATTTGTTTAGAAGAACCTCCTCCACATAAATATAATTTCACAACAATCCTCCCTATCTTATTATTTTTTTTACTTTTTCTGTTTCAACACCAGCCGATAATAACCTTTTTTTTAATTCTTCCCTAGATACATTAATATTTATACCAGATAAGTTATTATAACCATCTTCTATTAATTTATTAATAATTAATCTATTGCAATTCCTAGTATATTCATTAATTATTACTTCTACATCTATATCTTTATCCATTTCCTGCCAATCTTTCCAATATCTAATAGATTCCATTAAATACTGCTTTTCCAAATTAGAAAATTCATTTCCATCTAAAACATTAGCTAACTTTTTAGAAAATTGTCTTGCTCGATAACCGGAGTTTTTATTTGAAGGTTTAACATTATTTACAGCAAGTAAAGAAAGGACAGATAAATATGCCTTAACCATTGGAGATAATGATGAACTATCACTATATAAATCATAATACGAACCATGATTAACACTCCATCTTATTCTTTCTAAACCAAAACCAACATCACTCATAGTATCAAGACCAATTTTTTTACCATTCTTTGTTATGCTAGTAAAAAAAGTAGTATCACCTAATTCAATATTATTATAATAATAGAATGTTTTTCTTCCTAAAACTTCTAAATCACCCCAAGTACGTTCATACTCTTTGCTTCTTGAAGAGATATTTAAAGGATGCATACCTAATTTATAAAAAAGTTCTAACCAATCTTTAACTAAATCATTATGTTCTTTCTCAGATATATTAAAACCAGCTGATGTAGAATTTATAAAAGCTACTGATGACCCCTCAGAAATTGAGTTTACAAATTGTGTTCTTATAACAGGCTGTGATAAATATATTTTTTTACTAGCATTATCATTTAATTTCGAATTTATATAATCAGAAAGTATCGGTTGAATACCGGCTGTAATAAACACAGTATCATTATTATTTACAATTTGATAAGGTTTTACACAATTATAACCTCTTTCCAAAAAATATTTTTTTAAATCATTTGCTATTAACAATCTTATTTTCATCAATAAATCACTTCTTTCAATAACTATTAACTTTCAACTTACCATTAATTAAATCTTCTGTGATTTTGTTATGATTATTTATCTTTTCTTTAACTAAAACATCAATTTGTTTTTTTACTTCAAGAGATACATCTTCATTTAACTCCACACTAACATTCCAAGGCTCAAGAATAGAATCTCCCATTTTAGATGTACAAAACACAACATTCTCGATATTATAAATTTCAAATATTTTTTCACTTATAACATCACCTATAGCTGTAAAAAGTTTCCCAGTATGATAAACAGGATTTTTTCCACATGGAGCTTCCATACTAAAGTTTCTACTAAATGGAATAACCCCTCTAGAGCGATTGCCACGACCAACTGCTCCTTCAACACCACTTTCAACTGCACTTCCTATAGCAGTAAGGTATAAATCATTTTTTTCATAATTATCACGTGTATTTAAAAAAATAGTGATCTCATTATTTTTAAATTCTTGCCTTGCAATTTCTTCTATATCAGATTTTATCTTCTCAATCTTATTTTTATAATCATCTAAATTCACCACATATAAAGAAATTAAAGGTACACAACATGTAATTTCTATTTTTTGTTCTTTTCTAATTCCCATTACTTTAATATCAGTTCCAACCCAAGGAAACTTAGATTTATACTCCTGTGAATTTAGTTCATGCTCAATATTTAAAACAGTCCTTTCTAATTTACTCATTGGATAATAACTTACAGTAGTAGATGTATCATTGCATCTTAAAAAATTATTATGTCTTAAAATGTCTTCTTCATCAAGAGCTTCATAAAAACTTTTTCTTTCATTTTTGGTTGTTTCATCATCATTATAAACTACTCCAGGTCCTTCATTATGATGTGTATTATCAATTATTGACAAAAAATTATCAACATCTAGCAACGGAAAAAGCTCTTTAAAATAACTTTTAACTGTATTTTCTACAATAGACATATAATCTATTTTTTCTTCTTTATATCGATTAGTAAATCTTCCATTTATTAATACCTTTATAGGTTCAAGCATCTCACTTTTTCCAAAATGAACTTTTGAACCACCACCCAAAATAGACAATTTATCTACCATGTGTCGCAAAATCACACCATATCTTTCCATACAATATTTTGAATAATTTGATGATATTTTTTCTGCTAATGTATCGCAAATATTATCAGGATGACCCTTTCCTTTAGTTTCTACAACCTCAAATTGAATGTCATTTATTTTTTCTTTTTTATTTACATAAATATATGTATTCATTTTTCCTCCTATCATATAACATAATTATTTTATTATAAACATTATACTATTATTTTCTTCTATACTAGTTTATTTTTCTTTTTGCCTTTGTAATTTTTACTTTATTTAGTCATTCTTTTATAGAACCATAAGATAAAATATCTGTGATAATCCTTCCCCTGCCTTTATTCTCTAATACTTGTAATTATCTTTCTTGTATTAGCTTGTATTAGCAAGATTTTGATCTTATTTTGACAAGAAATTCATTTTACTAATCTTTGTTATTCCATCTACTAGATTAGTAACAATTTTATTAAAGATACAAGCAATATCTTCTTTAGTAATACTAGTATCTTCTAAAGTATCGTGAAAAAGCCCATCACATACTGTATCTCTATCAGCATGCATATCAGCAAGAATATAAGTAACATTTAATTGATGAGTAATATAATCTTCTCCACTCTGCCACTTTTATCCCTTATGCAATTTTCAGCATAAGAATATGTCTTTCTAATAATTTCAACTTATTCATTAGACCTGTTCGGCAAGCTCAATTATAAATTTTGATTATATAAACAACAAATT
>CAMMMH010000020.1 GCA_946497955.1 uncultured Mycoplasmatota bacterium
TTAATATATAAAGATTCTAGGGCTTTTTAACTTTTTTTTCATTATTTTATCCTGTTCCTCTTCTACTCGTTATTACTTGTATTATTTATCATAGGTGCTAAATCATAAAGGGTTCCATCTTTAGTTTGAGCTAGCACTGTAACACTACTACTTGCTCCAGATGTAACATTGGCTGTATAGAATTTAACAACATCTTTAACATTTGATATAGTTTGATATGTTGTTAGTCCTTCTACTCCATTAGTAGATAAGGTTTGATATACAGGAATATAGGCAATTGTTCCATCTTCCATTAAGAATAAGATAACATCTCCTGTTCTATCTTGTCCAATACCACTAAATAAAACATCATTTACTTTGTTATTAAAAGTTATTGTTTGACTTTCTAAAACACCTTCTTCTACACCAGTTAGGTCCCAATTTAATAGATACGTATTAGAAAGAGTAGCTCTATTATAACTTAATGTAGCAACTTTACCTGTTTTATCAATACTAACATTAATAGTGCCACTATAATTTGCTAAAGTGTATGAACTTTCTCCTCCATTCTTTATATTACTAGTATCAAAATCTAAGGAATAACTAGAACTTTCACTTTCTGTATTATTTCCTGATTCTTCAGCTTTAATTTTTTCTTCACTATGTACCTTTAAATTAGCACTATATACACCTATATATGCTATTATGCAAATAAATAAAGCTAGTAATAATCCTATACTAATATTAAGACCTATATTACCTTTTTTCTTCTCTTTTTTTGCCATTTCTATACCTCCTCTATTATTAAGTTTAACACAAACAAAAAGAAAAGAAAACGATAAAATATGTTATAAGTGTAAACTTTGTGATTAATTTACAAAAAAAGAAGTTGATGCTAACTACTTAACTTCAACAGTAGCACCAGCTTCTTCTAATTTAGCTTTGATTTCATTAGCTTCTTCAACAGAAATGTTTTCTTTAATTGGTGAACCAGCATTGTCAACTAAATCTTTAGATTCTTTTAATCCTAGTCCTGTAATTTCACGAACTACTTTGATAACTGCAACTTTAGCAGCTCCAGCATCAGTAATTGATACTGTAACTGTAGATGGAGCAGCATCTTCAGTAGCTGTGTTTCCTGGAGCAGCAACTGCAACAGCTGATGGATCTACACCAAACTCTTCTTTCATTGCGTCTACTAATTCTTTAATTTCTAAAAGATTCATTTCTTTTAATGAGCTAATAAATTCTTCTTTTGTTAATTTTGCCATTTTATTTTCCTCCTTATAATTAATTTTCTTCTTTTTCTTTTTGTTCACTATATAAATTTAAGCAGATAGATAGGTCGCGAACAAGTCCTATCATACCACCTGCAAGCATAGTAAGTAAGCCATCTCTTGATGGAATCTTTGCATATTCAGCAAGTTTTGCTTCGTCTGCAACTTCACCATCAACATAACCAATCTTTAAAGTTAATGCTTCATGGTCTTTAGCAAAATCAGATAATACTTTGATTGGAGCTATTTGGTCTTTGCTATAAGCAAATGCACTTGGTCCTTCTAAAGCAGAAGTTACATCGATATCTAAATCTTTAAAAGCTCTAGCCATTAAAGTATTTTTATATACTTTATAACTTGCTCCGGCATCTCTTAAGGCACGTCTTAGCTCTTTAATCTCAGCATCTGTTAGACCACGATAATCAAATAATACAAAAGTAGCATTATTATTAACATTATCTTTAATTTCATCAATAACTTCTTGCTTCTTTGCTAAGATTTTTTGATTAGCCATATTTTCCCTCCTATTTTTTAGTCAGTTTATAGCACCGTTTAATAATTTAAAAGTTCTTGAGACTACCCCCAAGAACTTTTATTTATAAAAATTAGTCCTCGGTAGGATTTACGCTTTTTACCTACTGTCTTGGGTACTTGTTAACTGATTTCTTTCTTATTATATTCTATAATCTTCTATTTGTCAAAAGAATTAATTTGAATCTTAATTCCAGGACCCATAGTAGATGAAATAGATATATTTTTAATATAGTCTCCTTTTACTGTAGCAGGTTTAATTTTAATAATTTGACTAACTACAGCATTTAGGTTTGCTAATAGGTCTTCTTCAGAAAATGATACTTTACCAATGATAGTATGGATATTACCAAAACTATCTGTACGGTATTCAACACGTCCTGCTTTAGCATCTGATACGGCTTTAGCAACATCTGTTGTTACTGTTCCTGTTTTAGGGTTAGGCATTAATCCTTTTGGTCCAAGGATACGTCCTAATTTACCAAGTAAAGGCATCATATCTGGAGTTGCAATCATAGTATCAAATTCAAACCAATTTTCATTAGCTATCTTATCTAAGTAATCTTGGTCTCCAACATAATCAGCGCCAGCATCTTTAGCAGCTTTAGCATTATCACCTTTAGCAATAACTAAAACACGATTTGTTTTACCTGTTCCTTTAGGTAGAACAATAGCACCACGTAATTGTTGGTCTGCTTTTTTAGTATCAAGATTTAAGTTCATTGCAACTTCTACTGAAGAATCAAATTTAGTAATACTAGTTTCTTTAACTAATTTTACGGCTTCTTCTTTAGTATATAGTTTATTCTTTTCTACTTTAGTAGCAGCTTCACTATATTTTCTACTTCTCTTTTTCATTATTTTTCCTCCTTATGTGGTTATTCGGGTAAGCAATTAGTGTTACATCCTCCCACATAGGTATAACCTATATGTTTAGTTTTTTAATCTTCTTTCTTTTCTTCTACGGCAACACCCATGTTTTTAGCTGTTCCGATTACTGTTTTCTTAGCAGCTTCTAAATCATAGCAGTTTAAGTCTGGTAATTTGATTTCAGCTATTTCTGTAACTTGAGCGTCTGTAAGTGTTGCAACTGTTTCATTCTTTCCTTTTGTTGAACCTTTATTGATTTTTGCATACTTCTTAATTAAGAATGGAACTGGTGGAGTCTTAATTACAAAGTCAAAGCTTCTATCATCATAAATAGAAATTTCAACTGGTAAAATATCTCCCATTTTATCTCTTGTTGCATCGTTATATTTAGTACAAAATTCCTGTAAATTGATTCCAGCAGGTCCTAAAACTGTTCCAACTGGTGGAGCAGGTGTTGCTTTTCCTGCAGGAATTTGTAACTTGATTTTCTTTACAACTTCTTTCTTTGCCACGAAAAACACATCCTTTCTTACTCGTTTTCGCGAGTGGTTATAGTAGCTTTTCAATATCAAGAATGTTAAATCCTGATATTTTGCATTTAATGCACTTTTTGCTTCCCACTAATATTAATCTATATCAAATTAATATAGCCCCTAAATAATAGCATAATTTTTCTTGTTTGACAAGACTTTTATGCTTTTTCTATTTGTGTTAATTCAACTTCAACTTGAGTTTCTTGTCCAAACAAGTCAACATTAAGAACAATTTTCTCATTAGCACTATCAACTTCTTCGATAACTCCATACATTCCTGTAAATGGTCCACCGATGATTTTAACTTTAGTTCCTGGTTGTAATTCTTTATCAATATCAATTCTGCTAATACCCATGTTCTTTAAGATATGGTCTACTTCACTAGGTTGTAATGGAGTAGGTTTTGCACCTTTACCACTTGAACCGATAAAGCCTGTAACTCCTGGAGTATTACGGACTATATACCAAGCTTCATCTGTCATAATCATTTCTACTAAGATATATCCTGGGAATAGTTTCTTTACTTTAGTCTTTTTTACTCCATCTTTAATCTCAGTTTCTTCTTGTTCTGGAACAATTACTCTAAATATATAATCTTGCATATTCATAGATTCAGCACGCATTAAAAGTTTTTCTTGAACTTTCTTTTCATGTCCTGAATAAGTATTAACGACATACCATTGTTTTTCCATAATCATGTTTCCTTTCTATTTACCTAATGAGTGTAGTGCTGCTAATATTACATCTATTAAATAGAAGAATAATGAACAACAGATAATAAATACTATTGTTGCAATAGAGTATTTAACCATTTCTTTTCTTGATGGCCATTTTACTCGCTTAAACTCTGTTTTAACTCCACTAAAAAAGTTAGCTATTCTTTCAAATATATTTCCCTTTTCTTTCTTTTTTCCTTTAGAAGAAGTCTTTTTAGTTTCTTTTTTAGATACTTCTTTTAAAGAGTCTTTTTTCATTTCTTTAGTTTCTTCTTTTTTCTTTGCCATATACACATCTTCCTTTGTATTTTTTTCTAAAAGAAAAACACTTCTCAGTGCTTAAGCATACATTACCACAAAGTGTTTTCTTAGTCAATACTTTTTCCACAAATATTGTTAATAATCTTTTTATCTTCTATACTTTTTTTACAGTTTCTGTGGAAAATATACTATTCACTCTTCATTTCAAATAAAGCATTCCTTAATTCCATGGCACGTTCAAAGTCAAGGTTCTTAGCTGCTTCTTTCATTTCTGTTTCAATTCGCTCTATTTCTAGCATTTTTTCTTGTTTAGTTAGTTTCTTTTTAGGTTTAGTAGAGTCTTTAGTATCAACATTACTTATTACTTCTCTTATTTCTTTTTCAATTGTTTTAGGAACAATACCATGTTCTTTATTATATGCTTCTTGTATTTCCCGACGACGTTTTGTCTCTTTAATGGCTTTATCCATAGAGTCTGTTATATTATCAGCATACATAATAACATGTCCATTTGCATTTCTAGCACAACGTCCTATTGTTTGGATAAGACTTCTCTCACTTCTTAAGAATCCTTCTTTATCAGCATCTAATATAGCGATTAAGGATACTTCGGGAATATCTATTCCTTCACGTAAAAGGTTAATTCCAACAACGACATCATAGATACCACATCTTAAGTCATGAATAATTTGCAAACGTTCTAGAGTTTTAATTTCTGTATGAAGGTATGCTACTTTTATATCTAAGTCTTTTAAGTAGTTAGTTAACTCTTCACTCATTCTAATAGTTAAAGTTGTAATTAAGACTCTTTCATTCTTCTTAATACGGTCATTTATCTCTCCTACTAAGTCATCTATTTGTCCTTCTGTCTTTCTAACTTCAACCGTTGGGTCAAGTAGTCCTGTAGGTCTAATGATTTGTTCAACATACTCACCATGTGTTTTTTCAAGTTCATAATCACCTGGGGTTGCAGATACATAGATGGCTTGCTTTATCTTCTTTTCAAATTCATCAAATTTTAAAGGTCTATTATCAAGGGCACTAGGTAAACGGAATCCATAGTCAACTAAATTTTGTTTTCTTGCTCTATCACCATTATACATTCCTCTTACTTGAGGTAAGGTTACGTGGGACTCATCTACTATTAAAAGATAATCATCACCGAAGAAGTCCATAAGAGTTGTAGGAGTTTCACCTGGTTTACGTCCTGCCATAGGTGCTGAATAGTTTTCAATACCATGACAGAATCCTGTTTCTTCTAGCATTTCTATATCATAGTTAGTTCTCTGTTCAAGACGTTCTGCTGCTAGTAACTTATTTTGACTCTTAAGTTCTTCTAAACGTTCTGCTAGTTCTTTTTTTATCCTTTTAATTGCCTCTTTTAATTTATCATCACTAATTACAAAGTGACTAGCTGGAAAGATACTAATATTTTTCTTATTAGAGATTACTGTTCCTGTTAAGACATCTATTTCACTAATTCTATCTATTTCACTACCAAAGAACTCTATTCTATAACCTGTTTGATTTTGATTAGTAGGAATTATTTCTAAGACATCTCCTCTTACTCTAAAAGTACCACGATGAAAGTCTAAATCATTTCTTGCATATTGCATTTCCACAAGTTTTACTAGGACTTCATTTCTCTCTATTTCTTCTCCTACTCTTAGAGTTAACATTTTATTTTTATACTCTTCTACTTCTCCAATACCATAGATACAAGAGACACTAGCAACAACGATGGTATCTTTTGATGATAATAGGGCAGAGGTGGCAGCATGTCTTAGTTCATCGATTTCATCATTTATAGATGAGTCTTTTTCAATATAAGTATCAGTACTAGGAACATAAGCTTCCGGTTGATAATAGTCGTAGTATGAGACGAAATACTCAACATTATTTTCTGGGAACAATTCTTTCATTTCTGAGTATAATTGTCCTGCTAGAGTTTTATTATGGGCAAGGATTAAAGTTGGTTTGTTAACTTCTTTAATAACATTAGCCATAGTAAAAGTTTTACCTGTTCCTGTCGCTCCTAATAAAACTTGTTCTTTTTTACCTTCTTTTATTCCTTCTACTAATTCTTTTATTGCTTCAGGTTGGTCTCCACTTGGCTTAAATTTTGATACTAATTTAAACATAGGTATCACTCCTCGCAAGTATTATATCATTAAATTATGTACAGACAAAGAAATTTGTTTATTAAAACTATCTTTATAAATAAAAGGACTCTAGTTTTAGACTAGAGTTCTTTTATTTACATACCTATTAAATCAAAATTAATAGGGTCTTCTTTAAGTAGTTCAATGATATTAGTATTAGAATGCTTTTCTATTCTCATCTTTATAGAGTTAACATCATCATAAAACAAATTAGATTTAGTTATAATAATATCTTTTATATTAGTAAGTCCTATTGATAAGAAATAATTTAATATAGAGGAGATTCTTTCTTCATTTAATTCTATTTCTAATCTATCCTCTTCGTCTATGGATTCAATAATATCGTTTATATCTTCATTAGTTAAATTATATTTTATTAGATAATCCATTATCATACTCACCTCTTCCTTTTACTGATGTTTTAAGCATATTAAATGTTTCTTCATCAAGATACATTCCCCTAGTAACAGAATATAGTAAGGCATTATCATCAGTAATTCCTTTTGATTTTAAAGTGCTATAACATCTTAATACTTTTAATCTAGATATTATTTCATTACCAATTTTATATTGATATGGATTATTATCTACTCTATATTGTTCTTCTAATTTCTTTATCTTTTCATCTGCTAATATGTCATCTTGATAATTAATAGGGTTTTCTCTTGTAATAATTTCTTCATATCTACTAGCATTAGGAATATATCTATCATCCATTGGATCTATAAAATGCTCTTGTTTAAAAGCATCTATTTCTTCAGATGTTCCAAGATTATAGCCGAATTTTTTAGATGATTTATGTGTTAGACAGCTATTTAGTAATTGTTTGTCTTTTCTATATTGTGAAAAAATAATATTATAATAATTATCTATACTATTTTCTCTTTTTAATTTGTAAAGAAGGGCAAAATTTTCTTCTCTCATCGCATTAATTATTGTAGGAAAAGTTATAGTATAATTATTAGTAGTATTATGTAATAGGCCTATTTCTATTAACTTATCACATTTATCTGCTACTTTAGAAAACGAAAACATTGATGGTGGTAAAGTAGACTTATCTCTAGCTTCAAAGAATCCATATAATTTATAGGTGTTCAAGTTTTCTTCTATTTTTTCTCTTGGTGTTTCTAATACTTTAATATTAGTTTTATTAGAAATAGAAACGTTAAGACCCATACTTGTTAAATATTGTTCATTAGATAACATTTCCTCATAAGATATTTTACTAGCATAAACTCGCAATCTATTATTGTTATTACTTTCATTTTTCTTTTTTGATGATGATTTATGTCTAACTCTTACTTTTTTCGGCAAATTGTTTACCCATATACTAGGCATTTCAAAAAGTGGTGTAAATAAAGCTTTACGGGCTTTTAAATCCTCATATCGTTTACTAATTGTACTTACATTACTATATAAAACAATTGCTAGTAAGGCTCCTTTAGAAAATTTATCTAATATTTTTTTACTTGATAAATAGGTTAATATCTCTCTTGTATTACTTAAATCTATATTTCTAGATATTTCTTCTTTATTCCTATCAATAAATTTTAACATATCTTCTTTAAAACCAAAATTTCTAAAACACTCTTTAACTTCTTCTATATCTGTAGTTGATAATATCTTTTTATTTTGTTTTTCTATATTTTCGTTATAGTCAATTACACTACTTAATAAATCTATTTTTACTTTAGAAGGTGTATCTTTATCTTCAATAATTATAGATAAAGTTTTAAAGTCTTCCAAATTTAGTAAAGAGTAATCATCAGGATTATTAACTTTTTCATATAGATATTCTAAATTTAAAATATTTTCTTCAATAGATGAAGCCTTTTCTTTATTCTTATTAACTTGCTCTTCTTCTTTTGTTACTGTTTCTACTAATGATTTTTTCTTTTCTACTAGCTCTTCTAGTATTTTTTTAATAATCTCAAGTTGAGTAGATGTTAAATCAACTGATAAGTTAAATTCATATTTAGCTTTTAAGACAAGATTTATATTTTTTAAGTCTTCTTCTTTAATTGAAATATATTTACTGATATCTTGATAACTTATATCTTTTAGATTTTTTATATCTTTACTTAATGTTTCAATTAAAGTAGTAAGCTTATTTATATCTTCTTTTAATGTTTCAATTTTCTTTTTGTTATCTTCAACATTAAGATTATTATACATTTTATATAAGTCGTCAACTTTTGTTTTAATTATTTCTGCTAATGTCATAATAACACCTACCATTCTATTAATATTCGATAAGTTTCTAAGTAAAAGGAAAAGTCTTTAATTCTAGCTTGAAAATTAGAGATAAATTCTCTAGAACTGATTCCTAGAGCGAAAGAAAGTTCTTCTAAACTAATATCTTTTTCTTTAATTAGGTTCATGCAATCAGCTTTTATGTTATAAAATAGATTGTCTAATTTTTCATTTATCATTATTTATGATCATCTCCTTTTACGGCTATCATAGATTTGAATTGTTCAGTAAATTCTTTTTGTTGTTTTAAATAATTAGGATTTTGATTGTTTATTTTAGTTAAATTTTCATCAATAACATAACTATAAGTTTGAGCGATAGTATTTGAGTTATCATAAATATCACTATGCGGAGCGAATGTTAATACTAGTACTTTATTATCTTTAGTTCTGACATAAGAAACACACATATTAGAACTCTTATTTATGTAGATGTTATATCGTTTATTATTAGATAATAATTTAGTATGTTTCTTACCTTTCTCGTAATCATGTAACCCTTTTTTAAATTTTTCGATAAGGGATAGACAATGTTTTTTCTCTTCTTTATTAAATTTATTTATTTGAAAGAAAGAATTATTATTTTCATCTAATAAGAAATAAATTTCATTAGTTGTTTTTTCTTCTTCTTTCTTTTCTTCTGTTAAAATTTTATCTAAGGATATAGCTTTGTTATAATCTTCTTTAAGCATATTAAAGTAATCCCTTATGTCTTCTAAAGTAGCGGTAGGATTGTTTAGTTGTGATTCTAATTCTGCTTTTACTTCAAACATATCTAATATTAAAACTGTCATTGAAATATCTTTATATTGAAATTCATCAATTCCTAATGTAGATAAATCTAAATTATCTTTACTTTCCTGCTCTTTTATGGCTCTTGACATCTCTTTATTGTAATTTATGTACTTTTCATCTTTACCATTAATTAAATAATAATATTTGCTCATGATAGATTCTATATTGTTTTTTATTTTATAATATTCACCTTTTATATTATTTAGCTCTTCTTGATTTATATTTGGTGTTTCTTCTTCTGTGAATAACGATTCTATTTCTTCGTGAGGTGTTGGTATTTCATTAGATTTAAGTTTTTCTTCTTTTTCAGTGACACTTTTACAACTTTCATAGGCAATTTCTTTTAAAATGCTTATTTTTTCTTCATCTGTAATATTTGCATTTAAGATAAATGAGGCTTTGGCAGTAAGACTTTTTTCATCTAATTCTTTTATTTGTGACTCTAAACTTTTAACTTGTAATTGATATTTTTCTATATTGCTAAGACAATCTTTTACTATTTCATCCGTTAATATGTTATTTATAGCGATTTGAACCTGTTCTATTTCTAAAGCATCGTTATCATAAAAGAATTTAAGAATTTGAAAGTTAGAAGTAAGTTGAGGAAATAAAAGTAGGAACGTCTTTTGATGCTCTAACAAGTTTTCTATATATGTTCTTGTATTAGTTTTAGACATCCTTAAAATATTAGCAATGTTTATCATTGTTTCATATTTATTTAGTTCTCTTTTTAACTTTTGTGATTGTTCTTCTAATAATTGTTCATATTTTTCTTTTGGTTCCATAATATCCTCCTTTATTTTTAACATGAAAAAGAACAGAATAAAGTTATCCTGTTCTTAAAGCATTATGAAAGAAAGTAATTGTATTATTACTTATAGTTTTATTTAAACTGCCCCCCCCCAGATAACATATTGTAAACATGAATCTTAGCATTTTACTTTCCTTCTTTCTATTTAATATTAACATATTATGTTATAACTTACAATTATTACTTTTGTTTTGATGACATAATTTTACTCTTTATTATATTTATAATAATATGGACAAAGTCTATGAATAATGGAATAACTATGATGAAATAGATAATATATAATGCAATTCTTTTAGTTTTATTATATTTTTTTATTTTATTCCATAACAAATTATTATTTTTATGTTTAGATGTATACCATATTAAGGTAATTAAAGCGATTATAAAGCATAATAAACCTAGGTAACTATTTTTTTCTTGATGCTTATTAGTACCTCTTTCAATTATTTCATTAACTGGTTCTGTTATTACTTTTTCTTCTACCTTTTCTTTAGAGATAACGTTACCTTCACTATCTACTATAGTATTATAGGTTACCTCTTTTTTACCATTTTTCCCATTTTGTATTGTTTTTGTGCTATCTTTAGTTAATTCGCTATTATCTTTATAAGTAGTTTTATAGTTAATACTTTCTTCTTCAGTTATTGTCTTTTGATATTGACATGAATTGTCATCTGTATTAGCAGTGGCATCATAGTTAAGTGCAGATGAATCCATACAACCATTTTTTCTTGCTATACAACTACCATCATCTTTTGTAGCATTAGAATTATAATTTATTGCATTACTATCTGTACAACCATAAATATATGTTGGTTCTGGAACCGTTTCGTATGTTCTACTATTACTAATACTAGGAGTACAAGTACAAGATGGACTTAAAGTACCATCAGCACACATCTGTCTACCATCTTCTGAACAACCAACTACTCCTCCATGCCATGAACAACATCCTTTTTGAGCATTGACATTAATTGGCACTAAAAAAATTATCAAAATTAGTATTACTACTTTTTTCACTTCTCTCACCCTTATTACTATTAACCGTTTGTTAATATCATTATATCATGAATAGTAATAAAGTCTACAATTTTAAGATACTTTTATGCCATTTTCTACCTTGCTATCTAGATTTAATAAAACTACACCATTATTAGTTACAACTCCTAATACTAGGACTTCACTTGTTACTTCTGAGATGTGAATTGGTTTAAAGTTAACAACTGCAATTATCTGTTTACCTATTAAATCTTCTTCTTTATATAAATCTGTAATCTGAGCAGATGACTTTTTTATACCTAAGGGTCCAAAGTCTATTTTCAACTTATAGGCTTTTTTTCTTGCTCCTTTATTTATACTTGCATCTATTATAGTTCCTACTCTTATATCTATTTTCTTAAATTCTTCTAATGTTATCATATTTCTCCTTTATATTAAAAGCATAGGTTTTGCCTATGCTATAATTATCTACCATTCCACCAAACTCTTAGTCCTGATGGGAATCCTATATACTGTCTTGGGTTGATGGTACTTTTTTCATATTGTGCATATGAACTACATCCACCACCTGCATGCCAGTCACAAGTTGTGAGTTCAAGATGCAAGTGTGCTCCAAAAGAATATCCAGTATTTCCCATTCTACCAATTACAGTATCAGGTGTCACTAGTTCTCCTACATTAACATACCAGGCAGAAAGATGTGCATAAGTTGAATATATATATCTTCCATTGACATTATGACGTATTTTTAGGACTAAAGCACCATAAACATCATAGTATTTGGCAAAAACTACACCTGTGGCAATTGGGTATATTTCAATAGTTTTATTAGTATTAGATAAATCTATTCCTAAGTGACCAGCATTCATCCAATTTTGAGTTACATAACCACTTACCATTGGTCTATAAAATCCTGCTGCTGATGGAACATATCCTCCACCACTACCACCTGATGAAGAATTATTACGCGATTGTTCATATGCAAATTGACATGAATCGATATCTTCGCTCTCTCCACAACCAATTCTTTCATAATATTCTATCTGTTTTTCTGCTTCTTTTTTCTGTTGTTCGACACTAGGCATGGCATCTTTTATTTGAGCAGTCTCAGCATTTATTTTAGCTTGTTCTGCTTCTAGGTCATCTGTTAATTTTTCAAGTTCTTTATTTTTAGTTGCAAGTTCTTCTTTTCTTTGTTCATTTTCTTCAACTAATTGGGAAAGTTCGTTCATTATTTTGTCATTATATTCAGTTAACTGTTCAACTATTGCCATACGATAAACCATATCAGTAACATCTGTCGCTCCAAAGATATACTCTAGGTAAGCATTTTCTCCTTCACTAACTTGAAGATACTGAAATAAAGATTTACTTTGTTCACTCTTTTCGGCTATTTCATTATTGGATTCTTCTATTTCTTGCTCTAAAACCCCTGTTTCACTTTCAATTTCACTTATTTGGCTTTCGATATCTGCTATTTTCTTTTTTATCTCTGCTACTTCAGCATCATTTGCAGCGATTTGATTATTTTTATTTTCCAAGTCAGCATTCGCTTCTTCTACTTCTTTTCTTAAATCACTTAAAGTTTTCGCTTCGGTATTAATTGGAATTAGAAATACGGCCAGTAATGCTATTAATATAACTGAACTTAATCTTTTCAAATAAAACACCTCCTCATTATATCTTTAAGTATTTTCTAACAGCAGAAGCTGAACCTATCATACCTACAATTATACCAATTACTAAGACTATTCCTGATACCATATAAATAAATGGTTCTGGTTCAATTAAAGTAATCATTCTACTATATAGATAGCCATCAAAATGATTATATAAGGCAATATAACCAAAACATATTATTAATATTGGAATAATAGAACCAAATAGTCCTAGAACCATACCTTCTACTATAAATGGTGTCTTAATAGTAAAGTTAGAGGCTCCTACTAATCTCATTATAGATATTTCTCTTTTTCTTGAAAAGATTGTTAATTTAATTGTATTTATGATTAGAAATACTGTTACAAGAATTAAGGCAATAACCATACCATATGATATTTTTTGTGCAGCTTCAAAAGCAGATATTAGATTATCTACCATGCCTTCTCCATAACGAACTGTACTTACTTTATCAATTCTTCCTATTTTTTTAGCAGTATCAGATATTTTTTCAACATCTTTTACTTTTACTTGGAATGTATCTTTCAAAGGATTATCTTCATCATCCCAGGTACTCATTACTTCGTTAAAGACATCACTTTCTTTACTCATTTCTTCTTTAATAGCAGCCTTACTTTGATAAGTTAAAGATTCAACATTAGTCATTTTTTCTAATCTTTCTCTTATGTCATTTGTCTCATCTTCTGTTGTGTCGGCATCAAGAAAGACGACAATAGTTAAATCTTTTTCCATTTCTCTTGTAAAGCTTTGTACATTAAAGGTAACTATTATAGATATCGCTACTATAATTAGGGTTATAGTAATACAAGAGATAGATGCTAGAGAAAGACTGAAGTTTCTAAAGACGCTTTTAAAGGCATCACGGATGCTTCTTCTTAACATTCTAAAAAATTTCATTCTTCATAACCTCCTTTCTCAAGATGTTTAATTAATCTACCATCTTTTAAAAGGATTATTTCTTTCTGCAATTTGTTGACTATTTCTTTATCATGAGTAGCCATGATAATTGTTGTACCACAAGTTTTATTGATTTCCTCTAAGACTTTAACTATTTCCATACTACGGTCTGGGTCAAGATTTCCTGTTGGCTCATCACATAGTAATATTCTTGGTTCATTAACTATCGCTCTTGCTATGGCTACACGTTGTTGTTCTCCTCCTGATAATTGGTCAGGGTAGTTATGAATTTTAGCTTTAAGGCCTACTAATTCTAAGGCTTTTAAAACTTTCTTTCTTGTCTCTTGTTTAGTGGCACCAATTGACTCCATGGTGAAGGCAACATTTTCATAGACGGTTAGTTTTGGTAGCAATCGATAGTCTTGAAAGACAATACCTAGTTTTCTTCTTAATTTATAAACTTTACTATTTCTAAGTTTAGCAACGTTAATACCACCGACTATAATTTCTCCACTAGTTGGTTTTTCCTCACGATAAAGCATCTTGATAAAAGTACTTTTACCAGAACCTGAACCACCTATTACAAAGACAAAAGAGCCCTTCTTTATATTAAGGGTTAAGTCATAGATAGCGGTAACACCATTTTTATATTGTTTATTTACATTTTTAACTCTAATTAAATCCATTAACATCATCCTATTCATAGTAGAGTATAACATATTTCGACTCATTATGTATATAGTAAATTTCTGGTATTTTGACAAATTAAAGTAAAAAAAGCTATTAAATGTAGCTTTTCTTCAATGCATTTTTCTAGTCTTATAACATTTTAGTTTCATCAGCATATTCATCTAAAAAATCATCATATTCTTCGTCAAAGTAATTATCATCAAAAATTACGTCATCATAATTATCTAAAGTGTTTATTAGATCTATTATATCTACTCTATCTACATCATAATATAATGTCATTTCTTGATAGTTTTCTATACTTTGTATAAATTGTTGATTAAAACTTTGAGTTAAACTTATAATCTCTTCTATAGATAATTTTGATATAAGTTTTTTTATTATTTTATTTAATTTAATACCAGAATTACTATTAATACTTAAATATATTTCTTCTTTTAATTCTTCTTTTTCTTCAGTACTCATTGATGAATTTTCTATTAAATAAAATGTATGACTTAAATCTTCTTTTATACCTTCTTCATATACTAATTTGTTTTCAACACTTTGAATATCTGATCCCATATGTGGTTCAGATGCAAATGTTTTACCAGGTATTTCTTTTCCAGTAGTCAAATCATAAATCAATTTAGCCATTTGTGATGCTTTATTAGGTAAATTAAAGGCATCTGACTGTATTTCTCCTTTTATATAGTTAAATCTTTGATCAGAAAGTCCATGACTATTAATAATAAAAGCATCTTTTCCAAGAATATGTAACACTTTTATAACAGCTTCTTGTTGGGTTAATAATGTGGAATCATAGATAAACACTTGTAAATTCTCTAGAGTGCTACTATATTTAGAATTATCTTTTATTTTTTCATATTGGTCTTTAGACATAAGAATTTTAGAAATTAAAACATTATTAGAAAAAAATGTATCTTCTGTTCTTAATGATTCAAGAGAGTCATTTTCTAATTGAGGTTCTAATTCAGAGAAAACAACATATTCTCGATTAGTAAAGTTATTTCCTTCTACATTAGTCACTAATCCATTTATACAAAAATGGGTTGTTGGTCTTAAATTTCTATATTTTAACTCTGTAAGTTTTTCAATTTCTTTTGACTCCTGCTGGTAAGTTTCTCTTATTTTTTTATTTATTTCTATTCCAAGAATTGTAGATATGCCATCCATGATAACCTTTTTATTATTATATGGGGTTTCTACAATGCAGTTAGTTGGAAAGCCTGAAGTTGTTCTAATAATAACACAATCTTCTACTGAATATTTATCAAACTTTATTTCCTCATTATCTGCACTTATAGGAACATTTATAAATTTTTCACTTGTTATATCTATTACGTTTTTCATAATACACCTTATCTTTCTTTATTTTAATACTAAACTATTTCCCGCCGCTTACTTCATAAGCATCTGTTACGACAAAAAAGGCTTTAGTGTCTATTTCTTTAATACCTTCTTTTAATCTAAAGTAATCTCTTGTGGGGACTACTGCTAATAAAACTCTTCTTTTCTTTTCTAAAAAGCCACCTTTAACATCAAAGATAGTTACGGTATGATGAAGATTGTTTATTAAATACTCCCTTACTTTTTCTTCTTTACTTGTTGTTATATAAAAAGCTTTATTTTTAGATATGCCTAGTATTACTTTATCTATTACAACGCCACTGATATAGATAATTATAAAAGCATATAACATCATATTAAAGCCAAAGTAAACTCCACCGATTAGAACAACGATAAAATTTATAATCATAGTGGTTTTAGCAAGGGAAATATGAAAGTATTTATAGGCTATTTGACTTATTATATTTAGTCCGCCATTACTAAAACCTACTTTATACATGAGACCATTAGTTATTCCTAGAAGTATTCCTATTAAAATGCTCATTAATATTAAGTCACTGGTATCTATTACAATATATCTTGCTAGTGGTTCTGTTAAAGAGACAAATAAAGGATAAACTAAAGTCGCTACTAAAGAACCTCCTGTTTGGTCTAGACCTAGAAATAGATAACTAATACCTAATAAAAGAATGGAACCTATTAAGATGATTAGTGATGGAGGAATATCAAAGATATGATTTATGATGATTGCAACTCCATTCATTCCTCCTGTTACTAAGTCAGTTGGATATAATAAAAAATTAAATACTAAAGATGAGATAAAAAGACTGAATATTAAAACTCCATATCTATACCACAATTTAGTTTTGTCTATTTTGAATATTTTAGACACTTTAAGCACCACCTTTTACTTCATAGGAATCCATTGCAACAAAGAAAGCATCTTTATCAATATTATGAATTCCTTCCTTTAATTTATAATACTCTCTTGTTGGTACAACACTCATTAGAACTGTTTGATTTTCACTATTATATCCGCCTCTCGCTTTAAACTCAGTAACACCATGTTTAAGTTCATTGATAACGAACTCTTTTACTTCTTTTTCTTTACTAGTAATAATATAGAAAGCTTTAGAATCAGATATACCTAAGACAACTTTGTCTGTTATAGTAGAGATTAAATAAAGAATTATTAGGGAATACATTAGATGATTGAAGCCAAAGACAAAGGCTCCTATAACAATAATTGTACCATCAGTAAAGAACATACTATTACCTAGACTCATTTTAAATACTTTAGATATTATCATATTTAAGATATCAGTTCCCCCAGTTGAATATCCGGCTCTAAATATTAAACCTGCTCCTAATCCTTGTAAGGCTCCACCAAAGACAGCGATTAGTATCATTTCACTTTCTTTAAAACTTATATAAGTAGATAAGTGTTCTGTTAAACTTACAAAAACGGGAAAAAGAATAGAGCCTAATATTGTCGCTTTAGTTTTTTCTTTTCCTAAGACTAGGAATGATAATATGATTAAGAAAACGTTAGCGATAGAGATAATTGTTGAAGGATTAAGTCCAAAGAAATGTTTTAATATTAAAGAAAAGCCACTTACTCCTCCTGCTACTAAGTTATTAGGAGACATGAAAAGATTAAAGGCTAATGCTACTAGGAAGCAGCCTATAATGAATTCTATTAACTCTTTAATTTTAATCTTATGCTTTATCGCTTCTTTCATTTAGTCCTCCTTTTAGACTACTTTCAATAAAATCATCTATCTCTCCATCTAAGACTCCTTTGGTATCACTAGTTTCATAACCTGTACGATGGTCTTTAACTAGAGAATAGGGATGTAAAATGTAACTTCTTATTTGACTACCAAAGTCAATGTTTGATTGA
This sequence comes from uncultured Mycoplasmatota bacterium, assembly GCA_946497955.1. Classification (GTDB taxonomy): domain Bacteria; phylum Bacillota_I; class Bacilli_A; order RF39; family UBA660; genus Onthousia. The sequence continues at coordinate 17,710 of CAMMMH010000020.1, forward strand.
ATACCTTTTTCTTTAGCAAGTTCTTGTTCTTTTTTTTGTTCTTCTAATACATATAATTTACTTTTTAAGACTTGTAAAGCAGTTTCTTTATTTTGAATTTGACTTCTTTCATTTTGACAAGTTACAACTATTTTAGTAGGTAGATGGGTAATACGAACAGCACTATCGGTAGTGTTTACTCCTTGACCTCCAGCACCTGTTGAACGATAGACATCTATTTTTAAATCTTTTTCATTTATATCTATTTTAATATCTCTAGATATTTCTGGAGTTACATCGATACTTGCAAAGGAAGTATGTCGACGATTAGATGAATCAAAGGGTGATAATCTAACTAGACGATGAACACCTTTTTCATTTTTTAAATAACCATAGGCATAGTCTCCTTTTACTTTGAAAGAGACACTCTTAATTCCTGCTTCTTCACCTGCTTGATAGTCAAGTAGTTCTATTTTAAAGTTCTTTTTTTCACAGTATCTTGCATACATTCTATAAAGCATATTAGCCCAGTCACAAGATTCAGTTCCTCCTGCACCAGGATGTATTTCAACGATACAGTTATTTTTATCATATGGTTTATTAAATAGTAGATAGATACTTAAACTCTTTAAATCTTTTTTTATAGTTTTGTTATCTTCCTCAATTGTTTGTAATAATTCTTTATCACTTTCTTCATCTAACATCTCTAGTAATTCTATAGAGTCAAATATCTTTTTCTTTAAGTCTATTAACTTAGATGTTCTTTCCTTTAAACTCTTTAACTCACTAATAGTAGTCTCCGCTTTACTAGGGTCACTCCAAAAGTCTTCTTTAGTAGTTTCTTTTTCTAGTTCTTCTTGTTCTTTAAGTTTTTTATCAGTGTCAAAGTGACCTCCATAAACTTAATATTTCTTCTTTTTCGCTTGTTAATTCTCTTAATAATTCGTTTTTATTCATTCTTACCAACTCTCTTTATTAGTATTATACAAGATATTTATTTTTATAACAATTATTAAAAGAAAAAAGAAGTCTATTAGACAACTTTTTATTGTGAATTTATAGATTTTACTTTTTGATATGATGATAATGGTTTATCTACACCTAGTATACCGTCTTCATCATCACAAAAATCTAATTTAGTTTTAAAATGGCATTTGTCTTCATAATCATTTAGTAATTCTCTTAAATTTCTAGTTATTATAGAATCATATATATTTTCTTCCTCGGAATAGATAATGTCACAATATTTTATTCTACCATGATTAATTGTTTTACCATTTTCGAAGGAATTTTCTTTTCTAAATTCTACTGCACTATAACACAAATTATAAAAATCGGTATACGGTAATAATGAAAGTCTAGGGCAACTTTTAGTCACATCGTATAAGTATTGTTTAGCTTTATCATCAAGGGCAAAAATTAGACAACTATGTGGTTCAACAACTCGAAATTTATTTTTTTCATCTATGGTTATTCCTTTTGATGTAGGAAGATAGATATCTACATCAGGATTTTCAACTTTTATTAATTCAGAGACAATAATTTTAATATCTTTGTTAGTGAAATCCTTTGCTTTCTGTCCATAGTGAAAATCATCATAAATAGAAAATATATCTCTGTATGATTTTATATAGTTTTCAAATTCTTCTTGATCTTTTCCTAAAGTTGATGCATGCATCATTGACAAAAGCCGGGTCATATTTTTTGCATATTCTAATCCTTTAAATTCATTAAACCCAAAATTTGTTCCTCCAAATATTATATTCTTTGTATAAGTAAAATTCTCAAAACCATTAGAAGACTTTGTATTAACAGATAGTCCTATAACTTTATCTTCTTCTTTTATTACACCTACATAATATGTTTTGTCATCTTCTCTATACCAAATATGATTTTTATCTGCAGTGCTAATATTGTCATCTTTTAAATTCTTTCTAATTTCAAGTTGAGCGAATTTTAAAATATTTTCATCATTTGGTACACCTAATTCTATCAAAATATCTTTTAACATATATACTCTCCCCTCATGTTTGCTACTTATTATACACTTTTTTATCATAAAAGCAAGAAATTTTTCTAACTCTTTGTTGCGTTTAGATAGCATTATTGCTACTCAAAACAAATTAAAAGTAAATATCATATAAAAAGAAGTCTATTAGACAACAGGCTTCATCTTATCAAGTATAATACTATCAAAATCTTTATCATTTAAATTGCCCCAAGAGTTCTCATCTTCGTCTTTATACGGATCACCTACTGTAGATGTTACATTTATAAGCTTTCATAAGTAACATTTATCAACTTTATCATAAAAAATCAAATAATAGTTGATAATGTAGAAAAATTTAATGTTATAATAGATTTTATATGAGGTGACTTTATGGAGACAAATTCAACTAATAAACTTATTACAATTGCAGAAAATAAAGGAATAAAATTTTTACGTGGAGGTAAAGCTTTATTTAAAAAATATAGTTATTTTCAGGTCATTAATGCTTATAAAAATCTTTTTGCTTATGATGAAGATACTATTGAAGAAATAAAAGATAATATTTCAAATAAGATTAAATTAGATTTTTATAGAAAATCCTTTCAAATAAAAAATGATGTTTCAGATAGTGATTTATATGAAGCTATATGTGGTAGAATTTGTAAGAAATATGGATTGTGTGGTAAAACATTACAAGAAAAAGAAGAACAAATTAAAATTATTAAATATCATCATCATATTTATAATCCAGGAACATTATATACAGATTTTGTAAGAATGTATAAATTTGAACATGAATTAAGAATTATGCTACTAAAATATACATTGATAGTTGAAGAAAGTATAAAAAATATTTTTATTTCTTATCTTAATGACATAAATGCTGAACCAAATTATTTAGTTAATATGGATAACTATAACACAAATTCTTTAAAGTCAAAATCATTCGATACTATGAAGTTAATAATTGATAAATATGATAATCAGAAGTCTAAACCAATAAAAAGAAAAAGAGATCAACATTTAATCGTTCCATATTGGATTATTATTAATGAATTAGCTATGAATCAAACTTACTATGCAATTGCAAATTTAAATTCCAATGATTCATATAAAATCTTTTTAAGATGCCTAAACTTTTTTACACAACTTAATTTATTAGAAGAAAATAGAGGAAAAACTCAAAAACAAATAAATTATGAAAAGAAAATGGTTAATAATTTCAAAACGTTATTGTGCTATTTAGGTGAATTTAGAAATATGTTAGCACATAATCAGCCAATTTATTGTTATAATGTATCAGAGTATAGTATTAATGGTAATCCAAAATTTAAATACGAATTACCAAAGGCAAATCCTGAATACAAAGATAAAAATGGTAATAAAGTTCCTATAGAAAAACAGCAAACAAATATAATGGGATCATTAATGAATAGTTTAAAAGAATATTTTGGTAGTGATAATTTTAATTCAAATAATTCAACTAAATTAGATCTTTCAAAAATAATATATATTTTATATAAAATGTTAAATCATATTGATAAAAATACTAAATTTTATTCGGAATTAGTAGGAATATATTCTAAATATAATATAGTATTAAGTAAATCTATTATTGAAGTTGAAAACCCAAAGCAAATTAATGAACTTAAAAGTGCAATTGCAGAATTATCATCATATGATATGGAAATATCTAACCTTATAAAGAAAATAGAATCTAATAAATCTTATAAAATGGATTTAAAAGCTAAAGAAAAACAATTGAAACGATTAATACAACAAGTAAATTCTATATCTAAAAATATTACTGTTAATGAGATTAAGTCTAAGTATAAACATTTCCCAGCAAGAAAACGATATACAGAATTTACGGGAATAAATGCTAATTTTTTTATTAATATAAAATAGAATGTATAATTATTAAAAAATTACATATAAATATAATGATTACATATTTACAAAGATATTAAAATATGGTATCATGTATATGTAATTAAATTCCGTTATTAACGGGGGAAAAAGGAACTGAGGTTCCTTTTTTCTTATAGTAAAAATGGTAATTAAATTTTTTTAACTATTATTTTGATTATCAATAAGCTATATTTTTTGTATATTTTTCTAAATTGTGCATATAGTATTAATGAGGAAGGTTCACTGATAAGTGTGAAGATCCTCATATATATAGATTGAGGAGCCTAATTTGGCTCCTTATTTTTTTAGTTTTTGTAATTTTTTAGTATATAAATATTCTTCAATATGAATTTGATGATAATTAGGGTCATATTCACTTAGACTATTATACATATTCATAAAAGCAAAGTTATAGGGATGATATCTACTACCACTATTTCTAAATCGAACACTATATGTAGGAAAATCATATTCTTCTTTACCTTGAAAAAATGTTATAGAATAAATATCTTCTTGTTTTTTTATTTCTAAACTACTAGCATTTTCTAATGGCATATCATCTGAATACCATTTAATAATACTGTTTTGAAATAATTTTTCATAAGCATAATCTATCTTTTTAGACTCATTTGAATTACTTGAGTTTAATTCTTTTAAAAAGGATGTATAATCATCTTTATCTGTTTTCGGATAAGGACGTTGTTCTTTAATATTTTTATAAAGTTCATCAATCTTTTGATATAAAAAATAATTTTCTTTAGTAATGGTAAAAGTTTTCGATAAAGGCCAATCTTCAAAGTCCTCTTCTGGCCAATAAGACCAATACAAATCTAGATTACCTCCAAACATTATATCAAAACTTCCAGTATCTGTTATAATTTTAAATCTATCATAACCATCTGCATCTTTTGTTTTATTTATTTCAACCATGTTTACTATCTCCTTATTATGACCTTACTCATTTATATTATTAAATGTAATATTATTATATTTAAAACTTTTACAAACTTTTAAAATAATTAACTATTTCATCTACTTTAACTGTATCAGTTGTATTATCTTTTATATCTTCAATTGAATAGTTTTCTCCATAAAATTTATTTCCTAATATAATCATTTTAGGAGTACCTAGGACATATACATCATTAATTCTATTACCAATAGTTAAATTTTCTCTATCATCTATAATGGCATTAATGTTATTATCTGTTAATTCTTTATATAACTTTTCAGCTTTATCTTTATTGTTTTCATTATAGATAATTTGTACTTTATAAGGAGCAATTTTATATGGTAGAGCGAAACCTTTAACTTTTTCATCTTTTCTAATAACATTATTTTCTATTAGACAAGCGATTATTCTTCCTAGTCCTATTCCATAACATCCCATATAATATGGTTTATTATTACCATTTTCATCAGTATAGAATAATTTCATACTTTCTGAATATTTTGTTCCTAACTGGAAGTTATTACCTAACTCTACTGCTTGGTATTCTTTTAATTTACTAGTATCAGCAATATTTAATTGTTTTAGATAATCATCTTTATTATCAAACTCTAATACTTCTTTATTAATGCCTAGATTTTGTTCTTCATCATAAAGGACTGTATCTTCTCCAAGTTTAGTTGCTGCTTGGAACTCTTCGGCAACACTTCCACCTATTACACCATTATCACTTACTGTAGGCATAATTTTAATACCTAGTCTTTTAAAGATATTTAGATAAGCTTCATGCATTAGGTCATATGTTTTTTTCATATCTTCTTCTGTTTTATCAAAAGAGTAAGCATCCATCATGACAAATGTTCTTGGTCTAAATAGATAACCTCTTGTTCTAATTTCTTTTCTAAACTTCTCTCCTATTTGATAATATATAGCAGGTAAGTTTTTATATGAAGGAAGTCTATTGGCACCAAATAAGGTTGCACACTCTTCTGCAGTAGGAGCAAGGCCATATTCTCCTAGATTATTATCTAAGGTGAACATAATATCTCCTTCTTTTGTGTACATATCCCATCTATTAGATTGTTCCCATATTTTCTTTGGTTGTAGTTTTGGAAACTCTACTTGAACACAACCTACTTTATCTAATTCTTCAATAATAATATTTTCAACAATTCGCTCTAATTTAGTCCAAAGATTTCCATAGCCATAAATACCACTTTCATATTGGTATAGTTCTCCTAATTTCATTAAGATATCTTGGCCTGAATAGTTCTTATCAATATCATTTAAGTTAATCTTTTTAATATTTAATCTACTAAGTCTCATAATAATTCCTCTTTTCTTTAATGATATTATATGTGTATTTTCCTTGTACGTCAAATTAAAGTTTAAAAGATGCTAGCATAAACTAACATCTTTAGCTTTTCCACAGAGCCTGTGGATTTCTAGTTATTAGATTCTTTTATGTATTTTAACTCTCCCATACGAGATGTTGGGATAAAGCCAGCTTCACTTGCAATTACATCAGGAATTCTATTAACAATGGCTGCACAAGTTAATCTTACGGTATCTGGTTTTTCAATTACTAGAGTTGTATCTGGTTCACCATAGATTGTCCAAACATTCTTATCAAACTCATCTTTATTGTAAACTTTACCAATACATTCTGTCTCTAGAGTAATTCCTTCTTTTGTTTCCGTTGTAACAACAGCACTCATACCTGTAGCCATACCTGCTTTAACTGTCATTCCTAAAGTAGATGATTCAATATCATAATCATTAAACTGAGGAACACATTTTTGTCTTTGACTTACTACAGTTAAACCTAGTTTGTCACAAAGCCAACCATTAACGTTCCACATATATGATGGAGAGTAAGCTCCACTTTCTATTACTTTCCTTCTTTCTTCATCACTTATTTCATCGGTACTTGCTACTTGTTGTTCAAACTCTTCTTTTGTAAGTCCTGCTCCATGGGCTTTAGCAAGAGCAATACCATAGTCTTCTACATTATAAGAAGAGCTTCCTTTTATCTTAGTGATATTATGACTTGAACCTATTAGAGTAGTAATTAAATTACCCCAGAAAGCATCTTGATAACCACTACCTGTAATTGTACAATTATTTTCTTTAGCAAGTTTATCAATCTTTTCGGTTAAAGTAGGGTTAGAGTTCATTGGATAAAATGCTTCTTCACAAGTAGTAATAGCATTAACTCCACATTTTGCACATGTCATTAAAGGTTCTTCTAAATCTGATAGTAGGCTCATAGTTGTAACAATAACACAATCTGGTTTTAATTCTGTTAATAACTTTTCCGCATTCTTAGCATCTTCTACAATAACACCAGTATTAGCTGTTCCCATGATTTCACCGATATCTTTTCCTATAACTGCAGGATTGATATCAACTGCACCTACTATAGTACCTCCATTATCTATGACATATTTCATAGTATAAACACTCATTTTTCCACTACCATATTGGAATATTCTTAATCCTTTCATTTCTACCATCCTTTCAATATTTATTATAACATTTTAATTTTTATTAAATATGTAATTAACAAAAAAAGTTATACTTTTTAGCATAACTTTACATATTATTCATTCTTTTCTTTATCTTCTATTTTATTACTTATCGATTTTAGAGTCTCTAAATATTCTTTTTCTACAGGACTTAATGTTTTTACTTGATATTTTTTGTATTCATCTTTAGCCTTCTTTATTGCCTCATTATGACTAACTGTACCTTTACCTTTCAATAACTTTTCTCCAGTGCTAGAAAGGATTACATCTAACTGTTTAATATAATCATCCATATGCATTGGATTATGTTTAATCGCTTGTATCTCAGCAAAATCAAAATATCCTGAGACTAAATTATTTAATATTTTTAATTCTTCTTCTGTTAAATAGTTTTTTGCAATGATAACGTCACTCATTATTGGTAAATCACCTTAGTAGTTAATCCCATAAACGGCTTATCTGAGTCTGCTCTTTCATAAATTACTTCTGGTGCTGTATGTCCATGTGCGGCATAATGAAATTAATTTTGGACAATTTTGAAAAATTCTATTGATTTACTATCTTTGGGGTCATAATCTATTGCAGTTGCATACAAATCAAGTACTTGTCTATATAATACCTTTTCAGATGACCTTATATCTTTAATTCTTGCAAGCAACTCTTTCCAATAATTTCCTCCTCCATTGCCTTTAAGTCTTTCATCATCCATGGTAAAGCCCTTAATCATATACTCTTTTAACCTTTCAGTTGCCCACTTTCTAAAATTAGTAGCAACTTTAGATTTAATTCTATACCCTAGAGAAATAATCATATCTAAATTATAATATTTAACTTTTCTTTCAACATTTCTATTTCCTTCTTTTTGAACTGTCAAGAATTCCTTGACAGTTGAATTCTCACTTAACTCTTCTTCATCAAAAATATTTTTTATATGTGAACTAATATTTTGTTTAGTTGTATCATATAAATCAGCCATTTGTTGTTGAGATAGCCATACTGTTTCATCTTCTAGTTTTACATCTATCTTTGTCTTACCATCATCCAATTGATATATTATAATGTTGTTTTTCTCTTCCATGAAAACCTCCTTTAATTTACATTTTTTATTTTAATAGCAGTTATAGTTGAAATGATTATGTGTATATATTAACATACACTTTTACAAATGTATAGTATCATTTTAATTTTATTTTTACAAAAAACACTTATGACTTAATGAGGTCACAAGTGTTCTTAATATGTTTTTTATTTTCTAATTATTTTATATTTTAACCATATATAAGAGTCATCTAATTTATTACACTCAATTAATTGTAAAGCTTTCAACTTATTTAATTCGTTTACTGTGCTAATAGAATCTCCATCTATTAGTGTCGAAGTATCCCTACCTCCTACTAATAATGGAGCAATTACAACATTAACATAGTCAATTAAATCTTCTCGTAAGAATTTTCCATTTAAATTTCCACCAGATTGGATTGTTATCTTTTCAGCATTATATTTTTGTTTCATATCAGTTAATAAAGTTTTTAAATCTAAAACTTCATAATAAAGAATATCTAAGTTTTCATACTTTTCTTTTAAGGAAAAAGCTATATGATTTTTATTTGTAGTTACTAATATTAACTTTTCTACCCAATTACATAGATAATCAATTCCGTGCTCATTTAAATTGTTAATCTTTAAATTATTTAATATTAAAACTTAACGAATTTTCAAAATTAAATT
>CAMMMH010000021.1 GCA_946497955.1 uncultured Mycoplasmatota bacterium
ACTAAAAGGCTTTGATATATATTAATAATTGGTCCTATTGAAAAACTCGGGTGATGTTTTTAGATGATTAAAGAGGCATAGGAATGTACCTCTTTTAATCTCTATTTGCATATATTTATAACTCTTTTATTTTGTCTTTTCATTCTCTTATATTTATGTTAAAATTAAAGAGAATAAAAGGATGGGTGATATTATGTATCCACTAGGTAAACAGTTTGAAATAGATGTTAGTAAAGCTAAGAGTGATGATAAATGTATATATAAAGGTAAACATTATCGTATTACTATATTAAGTGAGAGACTTGTTAGACTTGAATATAGTCCTAGTGGTACTTTTGTAGATGCTCCAAGTCAGTTCGCTTTAAATCGTTCTTTTACTTTCCCAGAATATCAGACTAAACAAGACGCAAAGTTTTTAGAGATTACTACTAAGTATTTTAAATTAACTTATGTAAAAGAAGCTCCTTTTACTGGTACTAAAGTTGATCCTATGAAGAATTTAAAAATTACTTTATTTATGGGTGGTAAAGAAAATGATAGAGATTGGTATTATGGTCATCCTGAAGTCCGTAATCTTGGTGGTAATATGATTAGTGAAGATGTTAATACTCCTAAAGCTTTGAAAAGAGGCCTTTACTCTTTAGAAGGTTTTGCTAGTATTGATGATAGTAATAGTCTTTTATTTAATTCAGATGGGACTCTTGAAAATCGTGAGAAGGGTAGTTTTGATATATATGTATTTATGTATAAAGATGATTTTGAACTTGCTATGAAGGATTATTTTCATCTTACTGGTAATCCTGAACTTATACCTCGTTATGCTTTAGGTAATTGGTGGAGTCGTAATACTACTTATAATGAAGAATCAGTTAAAGAGTTAGTAGGAAACTTTGAAAGACGTAATGTTCCTTTAGCAGTACTTCTTTTAGATAAAGATTGGCATTATAGGAATATTGGTAATGCTAAAGATTTACATACTGGTTTTACTTTTAATAAAGAGTTATTTCCAAATCCTAATGAAATTTCTAAGTTTTTACATGGCCATAATATAAGGTTAGGCCTTGAAATTGATCCTACCGAGGGAATTTATCCTCATGAAACATATTATGCTCAAGCTTGTTCTTATTTAGGGATTAATGGTAATAAAATAATTGTATTTGATCCACTTAATCCTAAATTACTTGATGTTTACTTTAAACTTTTTTTACATCCTTTGGAATCTTTAGGAGTTGACTTTTTTTGGCATGATTATAAAGGAGATAATAACCCTTTAAAGTTACTTGCTTATAATCATTTTAACTATAAAGATATAGGTAGGAATCCTGCTAAAAGAAATATTATGTTAAGCCGTAATGGTATTTATGCTCCTCATCGGTATCCTATTCTTTATGCTGGAGAGACTGAGGTATCTTGGGAAGGCTTAAAAGAGATATCTTCTAGTATGATGGCTGCTGCTAACATAGGAGTATCATTTTGGTCTCATGATGTGGGGGGTAATCATGGTGGTATAGAGATGAGTGAACTTTATATTAGATATGTAGAACTTGGTACTTTTAGTCCTATTCTTAGATTCCATGCAGCACGTGGTAATTATTATAAAAGAGAACCTTGGAGATGGGATATTAAGACTGAGACTATCGCTAATGATTACTTGCGTTTAAGACATAGATTGATTCCTTATTTGTATACAGAAAGTTATAGATATTATAAAGAAGCGAAGATGTTGATAGAGCCATTTTATTATAAATATAAATGGGTAATAGATGATAATAATTATAAATATCAATACTTTTTAGGAAGTGAATTTCTTGTGTGCCCTATCTTAACTAGAAAAGATACAGTAATGAATAGGACAATACATCGCTTTTATATACCAGATGGAGTTTGGTATGATTTTAAGACTGGTAAGAAGTTTCCTGGTAATAAAAAGTATGTATCATTCTATAAAGAAGAGGATTATCCTGTTTTTGCGAAAGCTGGTTCTGTTATACCTTTATCTAATAGAAGTGATGTTAATAACGTAGGTCTTCCTTTAGACATGGAAATTCATATATTTCCTGGAGTATCTAATACATATACCCTTTATGAAGATGATGGGCTTACATCTTTATATAAAGAGGGTTATTACTTAAAGACAGATATTGATTATAACTATATGCAGAATAACTATACAGTAATTATAAGGTCAGTTGAAGGTAAAAGTGGTATTGCCCCTATGAGACGTAATTATAAGTTTAGATTTAGAAATACTAAGAAAGCTGAGTCTGTAACTGCTCATTATAATGACAAAGAAATTAAAATAGAGTCAATGTATGTAGAAGAAAATGACTTTGTTGTGGAAGTTAATAATGTTAATACTATTGGACAGTTAACTATTAATTGTAAGGGTAGAGATATTGAAATTGATGCTGTTAGACTTATTAATGAAGATATTGATAGTATTTTAATGGACTTACAGATTAGTACTTATATAAAAGAGAAACTTGCTAATATAATATTTAGTGATATATCTATTAAGAAAAAAAGAATTGCTATTCGTAAACTTAGAAAAGAGGGACTATCTAAAGAACATATGAAGTTATTCTTAAAACTTATGGAATATATAGAGAGTGTGTAAAGAGAACTGGTATTCTCTTTTTTTCTGTGTTAAAATAAAATTAGACAAGACGGAGGTGGTTTAGTTGAAGGCTATGGTAACAGGGGCAAGTAGTGGTATTGGTCGTGATATCGCTCTTAATCTTGCTAAATTAGATTATGATTTAATACTTGTTGGTAGAGATAAAGAAGCTTTAGAGAGTGTTAAATCTACTATAAATGGGAAAGTTAAAGTTAAGATAGTTGTTGTTGATTTATCTAATTTACAGAAAGTTAAAGAGCTTTATGTCTTAACTAAGAACGATGATATTGATATACTTGTTAATAATGCAGGTTTTGGAGTGTTTGGAGAGTTTTCTGATATTGACCTTAATAGTGAACTTAATATGTTAGATGTTAATATTAGAGCGGTTGATATGTTATGTAAGTTTTTTTTAAAAGATATGATAAAAAAAGATAGGGGCATTATTCTTAATGTTTCTAGTTCAGCAGCTTTTATGTCAGGACCTTTAATGAGTAGTTATTATGCATCTAAAAGTTATGTGTATCGTCTTAGTTTAGCGATTAGAGAAGAGTTAAGAAGACGTAAGAGTAAAGTGCAGATATCGGTTTTATGTCCAGGGCCTGTTAAGACTAAATTTAATGATAGGGCAGGAGTAGAGTTTGGTGTTAAAGCTTTAAGTAGTAGTTATGTAGCAAGGTATGCAGTAGAGAAGATGTTTAGTGGTAAGACTATAATTATTCCTGGGTTTAAGATGAAATTTGTTAAATTTATAGTGAGATTTTTACCTGATAAGTTTGTTACACGTATTAACTATAATATTCAAAAGAAGAAGGGAAAGTAAGATGAGCAGTTTGGTTTCGGTTGATAATCTAATGTTAGGGCCTTTTACGAAGTTTAGTATAGAGATACCTTTAAATTCTTTAGTCTTTGTTACAGGTTCTAATAATAGTGGAAAGAGTTTGTTACTTAAAGTACTAGCAGGACTTGTTAATGTTAAAAATAAAATTACTTATGATAAAGAGATAATTAAAAGTGATAATGATATTTCTTATATGGCTAGTTTAACCTTTAACTATGATACAGTCTTAAAAAACATTAGATATAGTGTAGAGAGATTAGGATATGATGATGATAAAATTAATGTGTTAGTTAGAGATATTGCTAAAGACTTGCATATTACTAATTTACTTAATAAAAATATTAAAGATTTAAATGAATATGAAAAGCTTAGAGTCTGTTTGGCCTCTAAAATTGTTAGTAATCCTAAACTGTTATTATTAGATGACCCTTGTCTTTTTTTGTCTCCTATAGAAAAAGAAGAGTTTATGGGGTTTTTAGAACAGTTAAGGACAAGAGGAATTACTATTATAATATCTACTTCTACTTTAGAAGAAGTAATATATACAATTAATAGTATTATATATGTACTTGATAAAGGAGAAATAGTTAGTAGTGGCGAGATGTTAGAGGTTTTATCTAATGATAGCCTATTAAATAAAATAGGTTTGGAATTACCTTTTATGGTAGATTTATCTGTGAAATTAGAGTATTATAATCTTATCGACAAAATTAATATGAGTCCTTTGGGGATGGTGGAGAGTTTATGGAAATAAAGTTTTCTCATGTTAATAGTAAATATTTTTCTGATATATCTTTTGTTATACCTAAAGGAGAAGTTACTGGTATATATGGAAAGAATGGTGATAAACTACTTAGATTAATATCATTAGATGATGATAGTAGAGGGATTATTTACTTTAATAAGATTAGAAAGTTAAGACGTAATTATTATTTGTTTAGAAACGATATGGAACTTGTGGAGAAAAGATTTGTTAATCTTTTTGATATAGATAATATTTATGAGTATTTTAGAGAATATGTTAGATATAAAAAAGTAGAAGTAGATGATATTGATAAAAAGATAAAAGACTCCTTAAGAATAGTTGGCCTTAAAGTGGATATCTTAGATAGGCGTATATCTACTTTGACTGGAAGTGAAGTAAAACTACTTCAGTTTGCTCTTGCCTTTATAACAAATCCTAAAGTAATACTGTTAGATGAGCCTTTTAGAGGACTTGATTTGAATGTTAGGAAAAAGCTTATTAGAATTATTACAAGATTAAAAGATAAGTTTTCTAAGACTATTGTTATATATAGTAATAATCCTAATTACTTATATCAATATACTGATTATTTAATTGTACTTAGTAATAATACAGTTTTAGGAGAAGGGAATACTAGTGATATTTTCTTTGATAGTAAATATAATATTAAAAGACCTGATATAGTAGATTTTATACTATTAGTTAAAGATAAGAAGAATGTTAAATTACCTAGAAGGAAAAGTGTTATGGACCTTATTAAAGATATATATTGGAATGTGAAGTGAGATTATGAGATTTTTAATTAGATTTAGTTATGATGGTAGTAATTTTAAAGGATATCAAAAACAAGAGGGGTATAGGACTATACAGGGAGAGTTAGAAGAGGCTCTTTATAAGATTAATAATAATACTAAAGTAAAGGTAGTGGCAGCGGGAAGAACTGATAAAGGGGTACATGCCGTTGACCAAGTCGCTCATTTAGATTTAGATGTTAATATTACTCCTTATAAATTAAAAAGGGCGATGAATAGTTATTTGCCAGATGAGATACATATAAATTCAGCGATGGAAGTTCCTGATGATTATTTTGTTAGGTATCATGTCTTAAGAAAAGAATATCATTATTATATAAACATGAAGGAATATAATCCAGTGATGAGAAATTATGTCTATCAGCATGGCCATTTACTTAATGTTAGTAGAATGAGAAAGGCAATACACTTTTTTGAAGGTGAACATGACTTTAGAGCCTTTGTTACTGAGAATAACGTTAAGGAAAATTGTGTTAGAACTATCTATGAAGCATCTATTACTAGAAAAAAAGATGTTCTAGATATTAAGTTTGTAGGTAGTGGTTTTTTAAGATATCAAGTTAGAAATATGGTAGGAGCATTAATTAAAGTTGGAACTGGTAAGATAGAGCCTTATGAAGTTAAGAGAATACTTGAAAGTAAAGTAAGAGGCAAGAATGGGGCGACAGCGAAAGCTTGTGGACTTTATCTTGTTAAAACTACTTTGGAGAGTGATATATGATAGGTGTTTTAGATTCAGGAATTGGTGGGGTTACTGTTTTAAGAGAGATTTTAAAACGGGGTATAAATGCTAAATTTATATACTACTCTGATTCTAAAAACAATCCCTATGGAGATAAGAGTGAAGATGAAGTTTATAGTATTGTTAAAGGAATAGTAGATTATCTTTTAGATAGTGGTTGTATTGCCATAGTTATCGCTTGTAATACGGCTAGTGCAATATGTGTTAAAAGATTAAGAAGTGAATATCCTGATACCTTATTTATTGCTATAGAACCTGCTTATAAGATGGTACATGACTATAATCCTGAAGGTAAGACTTTAGTTATGGCTACAGAAGGGACGATAAAGAGTGAGAAGTTTCTTACTTTATTTAATAAATATGATAATCATAAGACAATACTTCTTCCTTGTAAGGGACTTGCAGAACTAATAGAAGAAGGTAATGAAGATGGAATAAATCAATATTTGGAAATTAATCTTAATAGGTATAAAGATATAGATAATGTTGTCTTAGGTTGTACTCATTATCCTTTAATTAAAGATAATCTTAAAAGAGTTTTAGGTGATGTTAAGTTCTTTGATGGTTCTTTGGGTGTTAGTAAAGAGCTAGTTAGACAGTTAAACCTTAGAGGAATAACTTTTGATAATAAGAGTTATAGGGTAGAGTTTATTGATTCCAGTGGTGATGCTAGTAAAGAAAAAAAATTTAGGGAGTTATTAATTAGTAGATAATAATTATTTTTAAATTATGAGGGGGGAGTTTGATATGACTAGTTTAAATAATGTACATTTAGATAAGGAACAAGTGATTAATATTTGTGATGATTTACTATTTGAAGTTGAAAATTCTAAGCCTAATAAAGAATTGTTAGAAGCTTTAAAGGAAAGTGAGGAGATATTGTCTGGTAAGATAGATGCTAGAAAATATGATAGTGTTAAAGAATTAATTGATGATTTGGAGAAAGATGTTTGACTTAGTAGTTATTTTTTGGTATAGTTTATTTAGATTTTTCTTAGAAGTCTAAAAGTAGAAATATAATTATTTTAAAGAGACTTAGTGGAAGGTGTGAACTAAGATAGTTATATTTTGAAGTTACATAGATGGAGAAAAAAACGTGACTTAAGCGTTAATTAGGTATGAGTGCATAGTTTCTATGAAATAAGGTGGTACCACGGGTTTTAGCTCGTCCTTAGTTTATAGGAACTTTTTATTTTGGAGGAATGCTATGAATACAGAATATGAAGTTAGAATTTTAGAAATTGATAAAGCTTCTTTTATTAATAAATTAGAAAAACTTGGGGCAGAAAAGGTAGGAGACTTTTTTCAGAAACGTTATGTTTATGATTTTAATCCTGTGGTTAAGGGCAAGTGGATTAGACTTAGAACTAATGGTGATGAAAGTACTCTTACTATTAAAAATATTGTTAGTCCTTTGATTGATGGAACGAAAGAAATAGAAATAGCGGTGTCAGATTTTGATAAATGTAACTACATTTTAAGTGAGTTGGGATATAAAGCTAAGAGTTATCAAGAAAATAAACGTGTTAGGTATATTTTTGATGGAGTGGAAATAGATATAGATACGTGGCCAATGTTACCTACTTATGTAGAAATAGAAGGTAAAAGTGAGGAAGAAGTAATGACAGTTGTTAAGAAATTAGGTTATAATGAAGATAAGATTACTACTTTAGATGTTGATAGTATCTATAAAAAATATGGTTATAATTTAAATGTGATAGATGAATTAAAGTTTTAGGAGTGGTAGTATGAGTTTAAGTGAGTTATATAGTGAAGAAGTTAATCAGTATAGAAAGACTGGTAAACCGCAAGTTGAACCTAGTCAGGCTTTAACGATGTTATTATTAGATAAGAAAGATGTTTTTTTTCCTACTGATGTAAATATTGAGCATTTTTATCATGATTATGAGTATGAAATAAAAGCTGATGCTTTGAAGGTAGAAGATGATTTTGATTTAGAGTCTCCAAAAGATAATGATAAATTTTGGAAAATTTATGGTAGTGCTATAGAAGTGTTATTTGATGGTATTACTCAGATGTCACTTATGAGTGGAGAAGATGTTTACCAATACTGTTATGGAGATATTAATAATAAAGTAAAGAAAATAGGAGGGATAAAATGAGATTATATGAAGAATTAAAATGGAGAGGATTAATTAAAGATGTAGCGGGGGAAGATTTAGAAAAATTACTTAATGGGAAACCTATTACTTTTTATTGGGGAACTGATCCTACTGCAGATAGCTTACATTTAGGACATTATTCATCACTTGTAACAGCTAAACGTCTTGCGAAGGCAGGACATCATCCAATTTTGTTGGTTGGAGGAGCGACTGGCCTTATTGGGGATCCTCGTCCTACAGCAGAGCGAGAAATTATTTCTAAGGAACAACTTAATAAAAACTTGGAAGGAATAAAAAAACAAGTAAGTAATATTTTTGATGGCAAAGCAGAAGTTGTTAATAATTATGATTGGTTTAAAGGATATGAATTTACTGATTTTTTAAGAGATGTTGGTAAATATATTAATATTAATTATATGCTTGATAAAGATATCATTAGAAGAAGATTAGAGACGGGTATTACTTTTGCCGAGTTTGCTTATACTTTAATACAAGGTTATGACTTTTTATGGTTATATCAAAATAAAAACTGTGTATTACAAGCAGAGGGAAGTGATCAGTGGGGTAATATTACAACGGGAATTGACTTGATTCGTAAAAAACTAGGTAAAGAAGCTTATGGATTTACTATGCCTTTAGTACTTGATAAATATGGCCGTAAATTTGGTAAGAGTGAAGGTAATGCTTTATGGTTAGATAGAAATAAAACTTCTAGTTATGAGTTATATCAATACTTAATAAATGTGGATGATGAGATGGTAATTAGTTATCTTAAAATATTTACTTTTCTTAGTGTAGATGAAATTAATGAGTTAGAGAAATCTAATAAGGAACATCCAGAATTAAGAGAAGCTCATAAGGCTTTAGCAAGAGAAATAATTACTGATTTACATGGAGAAGAGGCTTATAATGAGGCTTTAAATATTAGTGAAGCATTATTTAGTGGAGATATTAAGAATCTTACTAGTAATGATATAGAAATGGCTTTTAAGGGACTTGATAAGCTTGTTATAGATAAAGATATGAATATAGTAGATTTTCTTGTAGAGTTTAATATTTGTAGTAGTAAAAGAGAAGCAAGGGAGTTTGTTAATAATAATAGTATTAGTATTAATGGAGAGAAAATTACTGATTTAGAGTTTACTATTAATAAGTCTATTGCTATAGATAATAAATATGTAGTAGTAAGACGTGGTAAGAAGAAATACTTTATTGCATGTTTTGGAGGAAAAGATGAAGAAGAATAAAACTAAAAAGGATTTAAGAGTAGAACAGAAAAGATTAGTTAAATGGTTAAGAGTAATTATTGTTCTTTGTATTGCTATTATTGCTATAGAAGTAGGTTATATAGGTTTATCTTATTATAATAGAAGTAAGTCTATTATTTATACCGACACTTTAAATAGCTTTAAAGAAACTAAAGATGGTTATTTAGTGGTTGGTAATAGTGATTTTAAGAATAGTAAGTTTAATGATTATCAGAAAGAGTATAATAAAGCTAAGTTTGCTAAATATAATAATGACTTTGAAGTAGAGTTTGAAAGTGCTTATACTAAGGGATATTCATCATATTTTAGTGATGTTATAGAATATAGTGACGGATTTATTGCTGTAGGTGGTGCTCAGTATGATAAACAGCAAGTTAGTGATAATGCTACTGATGGGTTAATTGTTTTATATGATAGAGAAGGTAAACAAGTTAAGACTAAGAGTGTACAAATAGCAGGTGATACAACTTTTAATAAAGTATTACTTGTTGATGATGGCTTTATTGTAGTTGGTCAAAGTATCTTACAAAATATGGTTATAGGTAGTGATCCAGATGGTGGTGCTTTGATAATTAAATATGATTTTAATTTAAAGGAACAGTGGAGAGCTAACTTCGGAGGTAGTAAATCTGCAACATTTAATGATGCTATTATTGATGGAGATTATCTATATTTAGTTGGTAAAGATGCTACTCGTTATGGTATGATTGCTAAATATACTTTAGATGGGGAACAAGTTTATGCTAAGACTTATGAATATACTGATACTGTTGGTTTTAGTTCTATTGTAAAAGTAGGTGATGACTTTTTTGTAGCAGGTTCTAAGACTATTAATATTGATGCTAAAGATGAAGATAAAGTTACAGAAGGCTTAATTCTTAAGTATAATAGTGATGGTGAAGTTTTAGATGAAGTTACTTTTAGTAGAAATAATGCTTTAAGATTTAATAAAATAGTTAGTGATGGTGAAGACTTAGTTGTAGTTGGTCATACTTATAAGAAAGATGAAGATAAGTCTACAGATACTTATAATTACTTAGATTATCGTGGTATTATTGTTAAATATAATACTGATTTAGAAAAGGAAGCTAATAATAAAGAGAATGGGGAAGGTATTGATTACTTTAGTGATATTATAGTTACTAGTGATGGCTATTTAGTAGGTGGAGCATCTTCTTCTCGTGAACTTGGTAGTAATAATAAAGATTATAGAACTTATTTCTTAAAATATAATAAAGATTTAGAAAGACAATGGTATAAATAATGATTTATCTAGTTAAGAGTTTTAAAGAAGATAAAGATACTAGTGGGAATAATAATCCTCCTTTATCAGAAGAGGGAGTAGAAGCTGGTAAAAAGTTAAAATTAAGGAATAATGCAATAAAGTTTGATATGTGTTATACATCATTTAAATTAAAAGACTTTGGCAGTGCTTTAATTCTTGTAGGAGAAAAGTTAATAGTAGAAAGAACTCATAGTTTAGATAATAATGAAAAGGAAGAGATAATTAGTTTTATTAAATCTCTTCCTGTGGATAAATCTATTTTAATAGTAGCAGGTGATGATGTTATTTCTGTTATTAAAAATAATTTTGATTGTATAGAGTTGAAATAGATGGAGAAAGGTTAAGAATTATGAGAATAGGTATTGATATAGATGGTGTATTGACTGATGAACATAATTATGTTTTAGATAATGGCACCAAGTATTTTAGTGATAATAATATTCCATATATAGTTGATAAAAATATATATGATAGTGAAGAGATATTTGATGTATCAGAAGATGAATATAATAATTTTTGGAAAGAATATATTTTTGAATATTCTAAAAATATTCCAATTAGGTGTTATGCTTCAGAAATTATTAGAAAATTAAAGACTGAGGGAAATCAGATTTTTATTATTACTTCACGTTCGTTTACAACTTATGAAAATGAAAATAAAGTGAGGATGCAAAGACTTGTTAAAGAATGGTTAAAGACAAATTCTGTTTTATATGATGAAATAATATTTACTATAAAGAAAGCAGATGTATGTAAAGAGAAAAAATTGATTTAATGATAGAAGATAAACCTGAAAATATAGAAGATATTTCAAAAGAAATTCCTGTAATAGTTTATGATTGTTCTTATAATGAGGAAATACATAATAAAAATGTAATACGATGTTATAGTTGGTATGATATATATGAGAAAATAAAAAAACTGCAGTGATGCAGTTTTATTTATTATAGAATTCAACGATTAATGATTCATTGATATCCATATTTAATTCATTTCTTTCAGGATATCTTACATAAGTACCTTCTTTTTTGTTTTCATCAAAAGTTACGTATTCAACACGTTTATTAACTTTAGATAGTGCTTCATTAGCAGCTTTATGATCTTTAGAATTCTCTTTTAAAGCGATAATACTTCCTGGTTTAACTCTGTATGATGGAATATCTACTTTCTTACCGTTTACAGTAATGTGTCCATGGTTTACAAGTTGTCTTGCTCCACGACGAGTAGTAGCAAATCCCATACGATATACTAAGTTATCTAGACGAGACTCTAATAAGATTAAGAAGTTAGTACCATGTACACCTGGCATTTTACCAGCTTCTTTAAATGTCTTTTTAAATTGCTTTTCGTTAACACCATACATAAAACGTAATTTTTGTTTTTCTTTTAATTGGTTACCATAATCACTTGGTTTACCATGTCTAGCATTTCCATGTTGTCCTGGTCCATATGGTCTTTTTGCAAGTTCTTTACCAGTTTCAGTTAAAGAAAAACCAACACGTCTTGATTGTTTGTAACTTGGTCCTGTATATCTTGCCATGTATTTTCTCCTTTCCTTATATTTGCATTTTCTTGATTTGTCTTCACCATTTATTCAGGGAGTATTTCTTTCACCTTCCAGCACAAAAGTTACTAAAACTTTCGAAAACACATTGAATAAAGTAAGACATTGCTGTTTCAAGTAAATTGCTCTAATATCATATTATGAAAATTTCTTTTTGTCAAGTTTTTGTAGCATAAAATGTTAGTTTATGTTATGATGTTATAGTAGAGGTGATAGTAATGGGACATACACTTTTATTTATAATCTGTGTTATCATTGTAGTTTTAATTTTAGTAATTACTATTATCACTATCTTGAAAAGAAGACAAAAGAGGTATTACCAAGATATATACGACAATTTAGAGCGAGAGAAAAACTTAATTGGAAGTACACCTGTGCTTTTAGAGCTTTCTAAGTTAGAACCAATTATTAAGAATGAAAAGATGGAAGAGAAGTATCAAAAGTGGGAAGAGAGATTTGATACTATTAAAAATGTTGATATTCCAAAGATAGATGATATGCTTATAGAGTTAGATACTTTATTAGATAAGAAAGAATATAAGACGGCTAAATTTAGAATTGCAAAGTGCGAGATGGAAGTCTATAAAGTTAGAGAGCAAGCGGATGATTTACTTGACCAGATAAAAGAGATAACTTTGAGTGAAGAGAAATATCGTAGTATTATTAGTAAACTTAAGACTAAGTATAGAGCATTAAATAAAGAATATAATGACCATAAAAATCTTTATGAAGAGGTGGCAGAAGCGATAGAGTTACAACTTGAAAATATAGAGAAACGTTTCTTAGAATTTGAGAAGGCTATGGATGATAATATGTATAGCGATGTGGTACATATTGTTAAAGCTTTGGATACTATGATAGAACATATGGAGATAGTGGTAGAAGAAGTTCCTGATTTAATGCTTATGTGTAAACAGATGATACCTAAGAGAATTAAAGAGATTGAAGATACTGCTAAAGATATGACAGAGAAAGGTTATCCTATTGAATATTTAAATCTTGATTATAACTTAGAAGAGTCTCGTAAGAATGTGGGAACTATTTTAGATAGAATTAAAGTTTTAAATCTTGAAGATTGTATGTTTGAGTTAAAAACTATTCTTGATTATTTAGATAGTATCTTTGTTGATTTTGAGAAAGAGAGACTTTCAAGAAAAGTATATGAAGAAGGTATTAGAGATTTTGCTAAAAAGTTAAAGAAGACTGATAAGGTAGTTAGTGATATTTATGACCAATTAGATGATATTAAGAATATGTATGACCTTAATGAGGAAGATGTTAATATTATTAATGAAGTTAATAAAGATTTGACTTCTATTAAAGATGAATATAAAAATCTAGTAGATAGAGTTAAGAATAAAGCGACTCCTTATTCCTTAGTAACTAAAGAAGTAGATGAACTTACACTAAAACTTAAACAGACAGAATCAACTTTAGATGTGGCTTTGAAGAGTCTTGGTAATATGTATGAAGATGAACAAAGAGCGAGAGAACAGTTAGGTGAGATAGATAAATTACTAAGAGAATGTAAAGAGAAGATGAGAGAGTTTAAACTACCTATAATAAGTGATAATTATTTTGTGGAACTTAATGAAGCGAATGAAGCGATAGAAGAGGTAGTTAAAGAATTATCTCGTAAACCTATTGTTATTAAAACTCTTAATACTAGAGTTGATACGGCTAGAGATTTAGTGTTAAAACTTTATAATACAACTTTAAATATGATAAATAAAGCTAAGTTAACAGAAGCTTTAATTGTCTATGGTAATAGATATAGAAGTTTACATGAAGATATTAATAATGGCCTTGATAGAGCTAGTTCCCTATTCTATAAAGGTAATTATGATAGTGCTTTAAAATTATGTGTTGATACTGTTAAATTAGTTGATGATACGATAGAAGGAAAGATTAAAGCTTATGAAAGTAAGATTTAATGAGAATGGAAGGGGAACATATGAGTTTTTAACAGTAGCGGTTACATGTTTAATACTTAGTGCGATACTTTTGTTTATAGTTGTTAACAATAATCAAAAAGAAAGATATCAAGTGTTTAGATATAATGCTAAGATTGTTGGTATTAATGCTGTTAATTATAATAATCAGACTAGTGATGATGTAGTATACTTATATGAATTAGTTGATGCTAATTTAGTAACAAGAATTAAAAATAATTTCTCTGGTGATGAGTACTGTGATATGTATGAGTCTAAAGTAGTTTTTTCTAATGATAATAAAAAAGTAACATTAAAATGTGGAGATTATTTAATTTATAATCAAGATGTTACTGCTAAAGACTATAGTATTTATAAAGTAAGTAATTGGTCTTTTGATAAAATCAGTGGTAATAATGTTGATACTGTAAAAGTGTATGGATTAATGAAAAATGGTAAGAATTTGCTTGATGGTTATTATGAAGAAGAGTTATTTATTAAATTAGTTGCTGCTAATTATGGGGGTAAATATAATAGTCTTAAAGCGATTAAGAAGAACTATCATGTAGATGAGAAAACTGCTTATAGGAAAAGGACATTAGTTAGTTAAATTAATGTTCTTTTCTTAAAAATTATGCTATAATTATAATGGAGTAAGTGTAAGGAGGTATGTTAGATGAATAAGAGTAAGGAAAGAGATTTCTTTGATAGTCCTAGTATGATTACTTATATTTTGATTGGACTTTTAGTTGTGTTAATAATTTTATCACAGTCTTTTGCTATTCAAAGTCATATGGAAGCAGGAGATATATTTAGATCTATTATTAATCATAATAGTATTTATTTAGTTAGCTTAATCTATTTTATTTTAATTAGAGTTAAGTTTGGTAAAAAGTATTTTGATTATTTGAATGTAATTATATTTGCATTTTATTTACTTACTACTTTTGCTAGTTTATTTACAATTTTTCAATCTTTTGGATTTGATTCTATTTTAAATTTGGCTTTTAATGTGTTAATTACATTATATTTTGGATATTCATTCTTTACTAGAACTGTTATAGGTAAAGACTTAAAACTTTCTGATAGTCCTTTAGCAGAGATTAATAATGGACAGTATTATTATTTATTGATTGGTATTATTGCTATTAGTTTGATAGTATCTTTAGTATCAGTTAATAGTTTTGAAGATGTAGTTGTTTATTTATTAGAAGCGATATATCAGTTTATGTTTGTTAGATATATTTATCTATATAAAGAATATGTGGAAAGAAAAGAGTTAGATATTGCTAAAGAAAAAGAGCATGAGAAAGAGAAAACTGTAGATAAAGTAGAAGAAGTTAAAGAAGATGAAACTACTAAGAATGAAGAGAAGCCTAAAGAGGTTAAAAGACGTGGTAGACCTAAAAAGAATAAAGATGAGGAGGCTTTGAAATGAGAGATTTGTTTGATGAGATTGATGAAGAAAGAGAAGAATTACCTAAGTTAAAGAAGATAAGTAAGGAAGTACAGAAGAAAAGAAATTATAACTTCTATCAACAATTAGCGGTATGTTTGTTTATATTCTTGTTTATAGTAGGGGTACTTGTTGGTAATTTGTTCCCTGCTTGTAGTGAAACATCAGAGTTATTTGCTACTTGTACAAAAACAGAATATAATTTATCATTAACATTAATATTTTGGATTGCTAGTTTTGTTTTTTGCAGTATGATTTATGGACTTGGAGAAGTGATTAGATTACTTAATATTATTGCTAATAATACTAATGGAAAGTAGGTTTTATTATGAGTGAGAGAAGAGTTGTTAATAATTTTAATGCTAGAAGAAAGGCTGTTAAACTTAAAAGAATGATGATAAAAAGAATAGCTATTGGGGGTATTGCTGTAACTATTGTTGTTGCAGGTATTAATGCTTTTAAAGATGATTCTAAAGATAATACTGTTTCTACTACAATTGATACTAGCAGTGATGTTTATAGTTTTGATATTGTTAGTGATGAAGTGTTGGATGTTATTTTAGTTAATGATGGCTTTGATGAAGCTAAATTTAATGAAGCTGTTAAGGAATTGCAAGATACTGGTTTTCATTGTAGTGGTGTTGATATTGATGATTTAAATGTAGATGATGTAGATTCTTATTTCTTGATGGGTATTACATCATATGAAGGAAGTTCTACTGAGGTAATTGCTAATTATAATAGTGGTAATCCTGCTTCTGATCAATTAGCAGTTGCTATGTCTGTTGCTAGTGGTCATGATGCTACTGATATTCAAAGGGGTGTTCATGATTTAGGTAAAGCTGATGGATCTTTTAAACCTTCAAATTTAGAAGAGAAAGTTAAAGATGTAGGAGCACCTAATATTACAGTTGCTTATCCTTCTTCAGAAGGTATTGATACAAATGATATTTTAGAAGCTTGTGCTAGGGTAACTGATTATTATAAACAAGATGGTTGTTCTGCTCATGATGAGATGTTATATAGAGTAAAACCTGGCGATTCACCTTATAGTTTAGGAAATGATATTTGTTTAATTAATGGTATTGATAAAACTGATGTTTTGGATAGTAATGAAATATTACTTATTAAGCCACTCTCTGGTAGTTTTTCTAAAGATGCTGATATAAATATAGAAAAGGTAAATGAAATTAATCATACATTATAAAAATAAGAACTTTTTGGTTCTTATTTTTGGTTGTATTGTCTTTTATTATTCATTTTATCTATGATGGTTTTATCTCTATCTATATTCATAAATAAAATATGTGGTTCAACATTTAAAGATTTAGCGATGTTTTCAAGTTTAGGAATAGTTGGGCAATGTAGTCCTCTTTCTACATCTGTTATATATCTTGGACTTAATTTTGATAGTTCTGCTAATTTTTCTTGAGAATAATTATTAACGTAGCGATAGTACTTTATGTTATAGATGAGTAAATCTTTTAGATTATTAAATTTTAATTTCATACATACCTCCTAATATAGGTATGATATTATTTACTGCAAAATATTCACACGAACTATTTACTGCAAGATTATTTTATTATATAATAGTGGTGGAAAGGAGTAAATAATTATGGATGAAGATTTTAAAGACTTAAAAGAAAAAAGGAGTGGTTTTGCTACTGCTGCTTTAGTATTAGGTATCATTGGCATTTGTTTATCATTTATTCCAATTTTAAATAATGCATCCTTTTTCTTAGGAATACTTGCAGTTATATTTGCTATTGTTGCTTTAATTAAGAAGGCAAGTAAAGGTAAAGCGATAGCAGGTTTAATTTTGGGAATTTTATCTGTTGTTATTACATTATCTTTACAAAGTAGTTGGGCTGAGTCTTTAGATAAAGTATCTGATGATTTAGATAATGCTGCTGGTAATAATACTGAAGAGATTCTTGGCAAGGATGTTGATGTTAGTATTGGTACTTTTGAAGGTAGTTTAGGAGATTATGGATTAGTTGATTCTAAATTAACTGTTACTGTCACTAATAAGACAGATGATGTTAAATCATTTACTATTCAAATTGAAGCGGTTGATGTAAATGGTAGTAGGATTGATACTGATTATGTTTATGCTAATAGTTTAGGTGCTAATCAGAGTCAAGATTTTGATATTTTTACTTATGTTAGTAGTGAAGATTTAGAAGCAATGCAAAATGCTACTTTTAATGTTGTAGAAGTATCTATGTATTAGAAAAGATCTACTTAATTTTGTAGATCTTTTTCTTGGTTTTGATTTACTTCATCAGTAGAAGTAGAATTTTCTTTATCTTCGTTAGATGTTTCATCATCGTTATTAGTGTTATTGTCAGTTTCGTTATTGTTATTTCTTGCAACTGTAATAGTTACTATTTCTGTATTTTCTATTTTTTTATTTGCTTTTATACTTTGTTTTATGACTGTATTATCTTCTTCATCGTTAGTGTCTTTATATTCTATTCTGTAAGATACACCGCTTTTATTTAATGTGCCAGTTGCTTTTTCCAAAGCCATACCTACAACGTTTGGAACAGTAACATGATTATCTAAAATTCCTACTGTTAAAGTAATAACGGCATTTTCATGAGTCTTAGAACCAGCTTTTTTACTCTGCTTTAGGACAATACCAACTTCATCTTTGTTTGTAGTTTCTTGTTCTTTTCTTTCATAACTAAGGCTTGCAGTATTAAGTAAAGTCGTTGCTTCTTCATAAGTGTATCCTGTGACATTAGGTACTTCTATATTGTTTTCTAGATAGTAATTATATCCTAGGATGCTTGCTATTACTAATAATCCTATAGATAAGAGAATGAAGAATAGTAAAAGTATTTTTGTAAAGATACTTGATTTTGGTTTATCACTTGATTGTTTATATCTTGGTGTCTTTGCTTTTTCCTTCTTTATTTTCGTCTTGTTTTTTGTTTTTGTTTTGTGTTTAACTTTGTCTTTCTTTTTATGTTCTTTTTTATTATTATCTTGGTTATTACTATTTTCTTCTAAAAAATAATATCCACAGTTTTTACAGAATTTAGCATCTTCATCATTTTCTGTTTTGCAGTTTGGACATATAATCATTGTATCACCTCGTTAATATTATACATCTATAATGTATTTCTTTCAAATGTGATATAATTAGTATTAGGAGATGATTTTTTTGAAAGTATTAATTTTAAATGGTAGCCCTAGGGTTAATGGATGTACGGCAAGAGCCTTAGAAGAAGTTAGTAAGACTCTTAATGAAGAAGGAATTGAAACAGAAACTATTGTAGTTGGTAATAAAGATGTTAGAGGTTGTATAGCATGTAACTCTTGTGCTAAAACAGGTAAATGTGTTTTTAATGATATAGTAAATGATATTGCAGTAAAATTTGAAAATGCTGATGGTATTATTGTAGGTAGTCCAGTTTATTATGCAGGTAGTAATGGGACAATTATATCTTTATTAGATAGATTGTTTTATAGTACCCATTTTGATAAGACTATGAAAGTAGGAGCATGTGTCTTATCATCTAGAAGAGCAGGTTCTACTTCGGCAATGGATGAGATTAATAAATACTTTACTATTTGTAGTATGCCTATTGTTTCTAGTAGTTATTGGAATGAAGTGCATGGGTTTACTGCAAGTGATGTGGAAAAAGATAAAGAAGGGTTACAGACTATGAGAAATTTAGCTAGGAATATGGCTTTTATGATTAAAGCGATTAATCTAGGGAAAGAAAAATATGGACTACCTAAAATAGAAAAGGATGAGTTTACTAGCTTTAGTGATGGACTATAGAGCTTTATTTGACAATGATTTATCTATATGATATTATTATGTCACTTGAAAGGGAGAGTGATTAGGATGAGACTTTTAGTTACTAGTGTAAATAAAACTATTTATGACATATTTTACAGTAGTAGTTTAAAAGAAGTCTTATCCTTTTAATGTGATATTTATGAGAACTACTGTAAAGTAGTTTTTTTGTTGGAGGTGGATGCTTTTGAAAAAGTTTAAACATTTTAAAATATTTTGGGACTATATTAAGGATGATAAATTAAGACTTGTTCTTTATATTATCTTAGTAGCATTATCTTATTTACCTGCTTTAATATCTGTATATTTTTGGGGTGTTGCAGTGGAAGCTTTAACCACTAAAGATATAAATTCATTTATCTTTTATCTTGCAATCTATGAGGGTATTTACATTATCTTCTACACTTTTTTACAGATACCAAGGGACGCTTTATATACATATTTTGAGATTAAGTTTACAAAAAATGTAAGTAAAGACTTATATAAAAAGATAGATAAGTTACCTGCTATTGCCTTTGAAGAGATTGGTGTAGGGGAGTTTATTAACCGTTTATATACTGACCCTGATAGAGTTATGGAATTATTATCTAAGATGGTTAGACTTATTTGTAAAGCAGTTGTTGTAATTATAGTTATTGTTATTGCGATTAGAATATCTTTTGTATTGTTCTTAGAAATCATGTTACTTGCAATTATTATGGGATTTATTTCGATGAAGTTCTTTCCTAGAATTAAGAAGAGTCAAGAGAACATTAAAAAAGAAAGTGATTCTTATGTAAAAGTTGCAACAGAAAATATTACAGGAATTAGAGAGATTAAGTCACTTGGCATTACTAGGATAATAGAGAATAATATATTTAAAGTTATTGATAAACTTTATAGTCATACGGCTAAAGTTAGAAAGTATGAAAGATGGTATTATGGATTTAATAATCTTGCTTATTTCTTAATTCAGTTTTTAATTCTCTTTACAACTGGTAAGTGTTATTTGGATGGGGTTATTAGTTTAAGTGTGTTTTTAATGATGGAGTCTTATATCTGGAGAATTGATGAAGTAGTTGAGAGTATTAGTGACTTTGGAGTTAGTTTTAATAAAGTAACTGTTTCTTTAAAAAGAATAGGGGAACTATTAAATAATGATTTATATAAAGATGAAGTATATGGAGAGAAAATACTTGATAATACTAAAGGGGTTATTAAATTTAATAATGTTAAGTTTAAATATAAAGAAGATGAAGATTATACTTTAAATGGTCTTGATTTAGAGATTGTCCCTAACAAGAAGATTGCTATTGTAGGACGTAGTGGTAATGGTAAGAGTACAATATTTAACTTGCTACTTAGATATTTTGATGCTAGCAAAGGTAGTATTACTATAGATGGTATTAATATTAAAGATTTAACAGAAGAGTCTTTAAGAGGTAATGTTTCGATTATTAGACAAAGTCCATTTCTATTTAATTTATCAATACTTGATAATTTTAGATTAGTTAAAGAAGATGTTAGTCTAGAAGAAGTGAGAGAGTATTGTAAAAGAGCTTATATAGATGATTATATTATGAGTCTTCCAAAAGGGTATGATACAATAATCGGAGAAGGTGGTATTAACTTATCAGGAGGTCAAAAACAAAGACTTGCCATTGCTAGAACTCTTCTATTAAATACAAAGATAATCCTTTTTGATGAAGCGACTAGTGCTCTTGATAACGAGTCTCAAGAGTATATTAAGAGGACTATTGATGACTTAGTAAAAGATCATACGGTCATTATAGTTGCTCATCGTCTTTCTACTATCGTTGATGCTGATACTATTCATATAATAGAGAAAGGTAAATTAGTTGGTAGTGGTACTCATAAAGAGTTGTTAAAGGAATGTAAACAATATCAACATTTATACACTGCAGAAAGTGAAAATTAAAAAGAGGGTTAATAAATATGGAAGAAGAGATAATTAGAGAGTTATTGGATACAAGAGATTTTTATAAAATTATGGAAAATAATAATTTATATAAATATCAACTTTTAGATTTTATGAGAGATGGTATTTATAATAGAGAGTATAATTTAGATAATAAAGAGATAGGTATTTTAAAAGAAATATATCAAGATAAAAGTCATATGCTTAAAATTGGAAATGAGGCAGTTCTATTTATTTCAGATACTCATTATGATTATTCTTCTTTTGATAAACAAGATATGAATAGATGGGATTTTCTTTATTATGTGTTAGACTTTTGTAAAAATAATAAGATTCATTACTTAATTCATGGTGGGGATATAGGTGATGGAACTATAGAACTTAATGGATTAAAACAACCAGTAAATTTTACTGATGGGAGTTATGAATTAGCGAAAGAGCAAGTAAATAATATTTTAGATAAATATCCTAGTATTCCTTATGTTCATCAATCTTTTTTAGGGGGTAATCATGATGAAAGATATTTAGATTATGGTATAGATATATTAAAGGAATTTGCAGATAAGAAAGATATTTATCCTTTAGGTTATCTTCAAGCTTTTATATCAATAGATGGAGTATCTATATCTTTAGAACATGAAAATCATCCTTTTCTGATAGAGTGTAGAAATTTAATCTCTCATGATTTAACTATTCATGGTCATTCTCATATTGCTTTGTTTCAAGATAATGATGTATATATTCCTGCTTTAGGAGGATTTTTAAATCATAAGAATGAAAAAGGGGGAGAGCCTGGATTTTTAGTTATGTATCCTTACTATGTATCCTTACAAGGAGAAAGATTTGGTAAAGTTAGAGTTTGAACATTTTTATTTAAGAGATGATACTTTTGTAAAAGAAGCTAATCCATATGTTTATAAACTAAAAAAATAAAAGAGGAGTATTGTTAATGTAGTCAATATTCCTTTTTAGTTACTGTTTCTAAAAATAATCTCTTTTGAAATCCTCCGCTTGTTTCTTTCTTCTTATCTGCTTGTTTTATAACATCATCTAATGTAAAGCCTTGATACTCTGCCATTGCTCTAATAAGTTCTAGTTTATCTCCTAGTTCTTTTAATACTTCATCTTTACTTGTAGCTTCTTTTACTTCTTGTAATTCTTCAGTATCTTTTCTTAATAGAGCAAGCCAATACTCATTATCATTTAAAGTGTGATATATAGGTTCTTCACCGTTTTCTTTAATAATAGTAGGAATATTATCACGTACTAATTTGTTATATTTATTTTTCATAGATTTTCTCCTTAATAACTAAATTATAATAATTAAAAGAAAAAGTAGATGTTTTGTTATCTGCTTTTATAGTTTGTTGTGTAATTTTAATATTTCTATTAACATTTTATCACGATATTCGGCAAGGGATTCATCATCGTTACCTATTTCTTTAGGTCTATTTTTTAAAGATTCTTCAACACCTTTTCTAGCAATACTAGCAAATTCTTCTGGGAAGTCTTTAAAATCTGCCATATCATGCAACCATAAACTAATAGATGAGTTTAAGTGTTTCATAAGACCATCTACATGTCCTTTACCTCCACCTAATTCAAAGACTAGACTTGGTCCCATAATAGCCCATCTTAATCCAGGACCATAGGTAACAGCCTTATCGGCATCTTCAATAGTACATACACCTTTCATTACTAAGTTACATACTTCTCTATAAACAGCCATTTGAATACGATTACAGATAAATCCTAAAGCTTCTTTTTGTAAGACAACAGGTTCTTTACCAATAGATTGATAAAATTCTTTAGCTGTGTTTATTACTTCATCAGTTGTATAATCTCCTTTAGTAAGTTCTACTAATGGTATTAAATGTGGGGGATTATAAGGATGGGCACCTATAAATCTGTCTTTATGTTTAGCATCTCTTGCTATTTCGGTAATTAGTAGTCCTGATGTAGATGAAGCGATGATGGTGTCATCTTTAGTATATTTTTCCATCTCTTCAACCATTTGTCTTTTAATATCATAATTTTCAGGTCCAGATTCAGTGATTAGTTCAACATCTTTTACGGCATCACTCATTGATGTAGTATAACTAATTCTACTTTCAATTTCTTTTATCTCTTCATCTGTTACAACATTATTTTTCTTTAAGTTAAGTAGGCTTTCATGTATTCTAATCTTTGCAAGATTTAAAGCATCGTCAGTTATATCATAGACATTTACGGATAATTTCTTTAGTGAATAATATAAAGCCCAACTATAACCTATTACACCTGCCCCAACACAGGCAACTTTTTTAATATCTTTTGCTTCCATATTCTACCTCCATCTTAATTGTAGTTTTTTAGATAGGTAAATGCAAGGTAGTTGACATTATTTGGTGTTAAGTTGTTGTAAATAAGCATTAATTATATTTTATTTTGCTAATTTGAAAAAGTGTTTTGACTATGATATAATTTTTTCGTTGGAAATAAATTGACGTATAAAAGTTAAGAAAATCAGGGAGGATGAAAATAAATGGATTTAATTTCTTTGTTACAAAATCGGCAAGAACTATTATCTTTTGAACCTTTGGTGTCATATTTACAAGAAATAGAAGGACTTAATGCAGACGTTATTTTTCAAAATAAGAGATATTGTTATTTAAAAGATGATGAGCATTATTATAAGATTAAATATCGTTTATCAGATGGACCTTTGTGTAATGATATTGTTGAAATAGGTATTACTGATATAAACTTCTTCGCAGTAAGACATACTACTTTTTTCATTACGAATCCTGATAATAATCTTGATATTCCTAATATGCCTGAAAAATGTATAGATGATGAATTCTTAGTTTGTGATGATAGTTCTTGTAATGTTATAAGAAGATTATATTCTTATGAAAATAATAATATAGAAGTATTATCTGGTAAATTAATGGAATTATCGCTTTCAGAAATGCAGGAGATTTTTGAGCCTGATAACTTTTTGGATAGAGATGGATTATTAGTATTAAACGATGCTAAAAAGAGTGGTGATAAGGTAACAGAACTTCGAATTATGATTGATACGGGTGCTAGTGGGAATGCATTTTCTCGTTTAGCATTTGGACCATTAAGACATCGTTTTGTTCCTGAAACTTCAGAGGATAAAACATTTACGTATACGTTAAAA
Organism: uncultured Mycoplasmatota bacterium; assembly: GCA_946497955.1. GTDB lineage: Bacteria > Bacillota_I > Bacilli_A > RF39 > UBA660 > Onthousia. The sequence continues at coordinate 24,286 of CAMMMH010000021.1, forward strand.
AAGTAAGTTAGAGTCTGTAAATAAAAAAACTTTCAATTATGTAAAGAAAGTTTTTATTTGCATTTTTTACTTCTTTTTCCTCATAAGTTTCTAATGTTTTTAAAAGAAGCATTCTATATATTTCTAATTTTTCTTTTTTGTCTAGTAAAGACTCATGATATTCATCTAATGTAAGTAAAGTTTCAATATCTAAATCTAATCCTTTACTTAGCTTATTTAATAGACTTCTTGCGAAACTAATTACTACATAATAAAAATATGATATCCTTAT
>CAMMMH010000022.1 GCA_946497955.1 uncultured Mycoplasmatota bacterium
ATTATACCACGAGTTCTTTCATCTTTTTTATTTTCCGATAAATTTAGACTCCGTCGTAGGTTTTAACTACTTGAAAATATTATATATTTATGATACTATGAATATGTAAAAGAAATTTACATATAATAAAAAAAGGGAATACCTAGTTTTGGAGTGTTAGGTACTATTCCCTAAAAAAAGTTTGGTTAATAGTACCACTCTAAGGAGTAGGTACTAATTTTATTATAATGAAATAAATCAGAATAATAAGAAGGATAATGATTAAACAAAGAAACTTTTCTATTTTTCTCATATCCATCTCCCCTTTCAACAGTATAAAATTATAAGTTAGAAAGGGATAGTACCTAAACAACTAGATATTCCATTAATAATGTAACATATATATTAAAATAAAACAATCGAACAAGATACATTTTTTAATAGAAAATTTGTTTTATATATTTCAATCTGACTAGAAGAGTGTAAAGTTCTTCTTTTTTATTGCTTTAATAATTTTATCTATGCTATAATTTTGCCTGGAAGAGGTGAATTATGTTAGAAGTTAAAGACTTAAAGAAGAAGTTTATTAAGTATAATGCTAAACGTAAAAAAGAAGAATTTTATGCTGATAATGGCATTAGTTTTAAAGCTAAAGATGGAGAAATCATTGGTATATTAGGACCAAATGGGGCAGGGAAAACAACTCTACTTAGGATGATTGCAGGAATTCTTGAACCTACTAGTGGAACTATTTCTTTTGGAAAATTAGATTATCTTCATAACGAGATAGAAATTAAGAAAAATATCGCTTATTTATCTGGTAATACTAAACTATATAATACTTTATCTTGTTATGAATTATTAAAAATGTGTGGAAATATTTATGGAGTAGAGGAAAGTAAATTAGAGGAGAGAATAAAAGAAATATCTAAGAAGTTAAATATGGATAGTTTTCTATACAACAGGATTGAAAACTTATCAACAGGACAAACTCAAAGAGTTAATATTGCAAGATGTTTAGTTCATGATCCTAAATACTATATTTTAGATGAAGCGACTAGTGGTCTTGATATTATTTCTAGTCAAATTATTTTAGACTTTATTAAAGAAGAAAAGAAACGTGGGAAGATAATTTTATATTCTACTCATTATATGGAAGAAGCTGAAAATATTTGTGATAATGTTATTATGATTAATAAAGGAATTGTTATAAAAGAAGGTACTCCTAGTGAAATAAAAAAGTCTACTAAAACTACTAATTTAAGAGATGCTTTCTTTACTTTAATAGGAGGTGTTTCTAATGAGTAATTTAGGTAATATTTTAAAGAAAGAATTAAGAGAGATGTTTCGTGATAAGAAATCTCTTATGATGATGTTAATTATTCCTATTTTAATACCAGCTTTAGTAATAGGAATGTCTGCTTTATTTGAAGCACAAACTAATAAGCCTATAACTGATTATAATAAAATAGGTTTTGATTATGAATTAAGTGAGATGGAAAAAGATATTGCAGATAATTTAGATATTAAAGTTATTAGTGGTACAACAGAAGAATTAGAAAATAAATATAGTGATGGAAGTATAGATTTATATATTACAAAAGATGGTAGTACTTATACTATAAATGGTGAAGATAATGAGACTACTAGTTATGCTACAAGTTTAATGGATACTTATTTTGCTACTTATAAAGAAGCATTACAAACAAATTTTTTAGCTAGTAATAATATAAATCCTAGTGATGTTACTTCTATTATTACTGTTAATAAAGATATCAAAGAAACAGAAAACTTTTATGGTAATTATATTGTAAACTATGGTTTTTTATTTATAATTATGGCTATTACTATATCTGCTACTTATCCTGCTACTGATACAACAGCAGGGGAAAAAGAAAGAGGAACACTTGAAACATTACTTACTTTTCCAATTAAAAGTAGAGATATAATTGTTGGTAAGTTCTTAAGTGTCTCTTTATCATCAATTATTACAGGTGTTGTTAGTTTAATCTTAATGTTAATTTCACTAGTGTATGCTAATGGTGCTTTTGAAATATATAAAGATACTAATTTAATGTTATCTACTAGTAGTTTAATCTTTGCAATATTAGTAATTATTGCTTATTCACTACTAGTTAGTGGATTATGTATTGCTATTGCAAGTAAATCTAAAACCTTTAAAGAAGCTCAAAGTGCTTTAACACCATTAACTTTTATATGTTTCTTTCCAGGTATGATAGCTTTCATGGCTGGGGTTAGTTCATCACCGCTACTTTCATTAGTACCTTTCTTAAACTTTACACTGTTATTTCAAGATATAGTTGTAGGAAATATAGATATTGTTAATATCTTATTAATGAGTATATCAACAATTGTCATTATTACATTAGTTTTAGTAGTAATAATTAAACAATATAAGAGTGAAAAAGTATTATTTTAGACCGGTTATCGACCAATTTTGAGTAGCAATATATCAAAAATGGTCGATAACTTGGCTATTTATGCCATGTAGTATATAATTAATATAGGTGAAGAACAATGGAAAAGTTATATAAAAGAGAAGATTATTTAAATAAGATTAGAGGCTTTTATGATGATACAATGATAAAAGTAATTACAGGTATTAGAAGATGTGGTAAATCTTATTTGTTAAAAACAGTTATAGAGGAATTAAAAGATAAAGGAGTAAAAGATAAAGATATTATTTATATTGAATTAGATAGAAAAGAATATAAAGATGTTAAAACTTCTAAAGAACTTGAAAAGCTCATTGATGATTTAATAAAAGATAATGATTTTAAATATCTCTTTATCGATGAAGTAGAAAATGTTAGTGATTTTGAATCTGTTGTTAATGCTTACAGAGAAGAAGGTAATTTTTCAATATTTTTAACGGGATCAAACTCATATTTACTTAGTGGTGAACTTGTAACTAAATTAACTGGAAGATATATTGAGATAGAAATGTTACCACTTAATTTTTATGAATATGTTGATATGAAAAAGTTTCTTAATAAAAGCATTAATTCTAATATTTATTTAGAATTTGAAGAATTTATAAGAAATGGCGGTTTTCCAGGTTCATTATATTATGAAAAATATGAAGATAAATTATTATATACTAGAAATGTTATAGGGCAAATTTTTGATAAAGATATTAAAAGTCATAAAAAAATAAAAGATAAGGATTTATTTGAAGTAATACAAAACTTTGTTGTGAATAATTTTGGTTCTGTTATTAGTGTGGGTAGTATATATGATTATTTAATAGGACAAAAAATAAATGTTGATAGGAGAACTATTAAAACATATATAGAAATTCTAGAAAATGCTAAAATTATATATTCATGTGATTTATTTGACATGAAATCAAAAAAAGTAATAGATAGAGAAAAGAAATATTATTTAGCAGATTTAAGTATCTATTATGCCTTAAATACTGATAATAGAATTAATTATGGACCTGTTTTAGAAAATGTACTATTTTCATATTTGAAAACTAAAGGTTATAGTTTAAGTGTTGGTAGAATAGGAAATTTAGAATGTGATTTTATTGCAAGACGTGGTGTAGATGAGTATTTTTATATTCAAGTTACTAAAAATATAGATGATGAAAAAACTGCTGAAAGAGAATATAAACCATTTTACAAAATAAAGGAAATGTATCCTAGATATTTATTTGTATCTGATTTAGTATTACAAAGAAATGTCGAAGGAATTAAAAATGTTAATATAGTAGATTTTATTTATAATAAAGAAGATTTAAAATAGGGCTTTTAAGAGTTCTATTTTTTTATTATAATTTAAGTAGGAAGAAAGTGATTATATTGAAAATATATTTAGTTAGACATGGTCAAGTAAATCATAATTTAAAGAAAATTTATTCAAATGAAGATGAAGATTTAAATGAAACTGGTATAAAAGAAGCTTATGAGTTGAGAGAAAAACTAGAAAATATTTCTTATGATGTCATCATTTCTTCTCCTCTAAAACGAGCACTTCATACTGCTAATATTATAAATAGGGCAAACAAAGAGATTATTATAGATGAAAGATTAAGAGAACGTAATCCAGGTAATTTATCAGGTAAGCCTTTAGAAGTTACGAATAGAGAAGAGTATTGGAATTATTATTCTACTATTAAGTATGGAACATCTGAAGATATAAAAGAGTTTTTTGATAAAGTAAAAGACTTCTTAGATGAATTAAAAATTAGAGAATATAAAAGTGCTATAATAGTCGCCCATAGTGGTATTTCTAAAGGGTTCTATGGTTATTTTAACGGAATACCTAAAGATGGTAAGTTTCTTAATCTAGGTTTAAATAACTGTGAAGTCAAAGAATATATTTTGTAGGAGGTGACAATGAAAATATATATTATAGGTCCACCAGCATCAGGTAAAACAACTTTATCAAAAATATTAAGTAAGAAATATAATATAGAAAGTTATGAACTTGACTGTATAGTATGGGATGACAATAATAATTATGTTAAAAGAGATGATAAAACTATAAAGAGAATGTTTAATGATATTTTAGTTAAGGATTCTTTTATAATTGAAGATGTTGGTAGAAGTATCTTTAAAGAAGGATTAAAAAAATGTGATAAGATATATTATATTAAAATAAGTAAATTAGAAGCTTATAGAAGAGTTATAAAAAGATTGATCAATCAAAAAATAGGTAAAGAATCATATAACTATCCACCATCATTTAGAGCTTTAATAGATATGTTTAGAGTTATTAATAGTTATTATAAAAAAGAAAAGAGAAAGTTAGATTATATAAACAAGTTTAAAGATAAAGTTATTTATTTAGATAAAGACAAATTAAATGAATTAGAAAATAGATAAGGAGTAGTTAGTTATGGCATTAAAAAATGCGAAAGAACATTTAAAAAAATATGGATTAGATAATAAAGTAAGAGAGTTTGATATATCATCTGCAACTGTTAAAGAAGCAGCTATTGCTTTAAATTGTAGTGAAGCAGAAATTGCCAAGACTCTATCATTTTTAGTAGGTGATAAGCCTATATTAATAGTAACAGCAGGTAATAGAAAGATAGATAATGCTAAATATAAAGCTATATTTCATGAAAAAGCCAAAATGCTTAAAGCTGATGAGGTAGAGCCTCTTATTGGTCATAAAGTAGGTGGAGTTTGTCCTTTTGGAATAAATGATGGAGTAGATGTTTATCTAGATATATCTTTAAAAGATTTTGATATAGTTTATCCTGCTTGCGGTAGTAGTAACAGTGCTGTAAAACTTACTATCAAAGAATTAGAAGATGCTTCTAATTACAAAGAGTGGATAGATGTTTGTAAAATAAGAGAAGAAGGTTAAGTAGATGAAAAATATTTTGTTAATATCTTTTGTACTTTTATTAGTTGTTATTTCTTGTAATGTTATAGTAGTTAATGCTAAAGAAGTATCTCATTGCAGTCCTATAACTATTTTAAGAGCAGGTGGAGGAGGTAGTAGTGGCGGACACTCAAGTTCTGGTGGCTCTAGTAGCGGTGGTCATTATGGAAGTAGAGGCTATAGTAATCCTATTTCTGATATTATTTCTGCTATATTTTTTGCCTTTATCTTTTTCGCTTCGGCAATTATCTTGTATTTTAAAGTATTAAGAGCATCTTTTAATAGTAAAAGATATTTAAGACTATTAGATGATAAAGATATTACTTGGAAGTATAAAACTATAGAGAAAAGAGTAATAGAAGCATTTTATGTTATACAGGAAGCTTGGACTAATAATGATATTAGTAAAGCTAAAGATTATATGGCTAAAGATTTATATGAGAGCTTTAAAATAAAATTAGAATGGATGGATGTTAATAATAGAAGAAATGTCTTAAAGAAAATAAGACTAGTTAATCTTAAACCTGTATCTATTTACGATGATAAAGATGATAAAAAAGACTTAATTTGGTTTTATATTAAAGGAAAGATGATAGATTATACTATAGATACAAAAACAAGAAATATAGTTGATGGTACGACCAAAAATAAATCTTTTATTGAGTTTTGGAAATTTATAAAAAATAATCGTAATGAATGGGTGTTAAGTGAAATACTACAAGAAGATGAAAGTAGTAAGATAGGCTTGTAAAATGCAAATAGTAGTGCTGTTTAACTACTATTTTTACTATTTTTATATCCTAAAGAAAAATATTTTCTTTTATTAAATATAGTAAATAAAAATATTATGTTATATAATTAGATAGTAAAGGTAGTGATAAGATGTTTAAAGTAGAAGAAAATAGAACTATATATTTAGATGATAAAGGTAATATTTTAGGAGAAGTGGGTTATCCTTATATTTCTTCTAATGTCGTAGATGTTAATCATACCTTTGTTGATATAAGTTTAAGAGGGAAAGGTATTGCAAATTTACTTTTAACTCATGCCTTTAACTATTTTAGAGAAAATAATATTAAAGTAAAGGCAAGTTGTTCTTATGCTATTAAATGGCTTGATAATCATAGAGAATATACTGATTTAATGATAGAAAAGAAGTGATATGATGTTTGATTTTACTAAGAAAAAAGGAAATCCTTTAGTTGAAGAGAATATATTTAAAGAGTATAAAAAACTAGTAGAATTATCTAATGATGAACTCTTAGATAAATATGATAGTTCTATAGAGGGGTTATCTTTAAAAGAAGTAATAAAAAGAAGAGAAGCTTATGGTAAGAATATCTTAAAAGAGGAGAAGAAAAAATCAATTCTTAGTTTTATTATTGATTCTTTTAAGGACCCTTTTATCTATATCTTAATTGTCCTTGCTGTTATTAACTTTTCTTTAGGTGATAGACTTGGCTCTTTAATAATTATTTTACTTGCTATCATAAGTTCTACTATTAGACTTGTTCAAGATTATTCTGCTTATAAATTTGATTTAAAGTTAAAAAGTAAGTTATTTACAGTTATTAGTACAATTAGAGATAACAAAGTAAAAGATATAAATATCAAAGATATAGTACCAGGTGATATTATAGAATTAAATGCTGGTTCTATTATTCCAAGTGATGTTATTTTATTAGAAGTAAAAGATTTATTTATTAATCAGTCTATTTTTACAGGAGAAAGTGTTCCTATTGAGAAAAAGATAAATAGCAACGGGGATAGTCTTTTAGATTTAGAGAGAATTTGTTTTATGAATTCTAGTGTTGTTAGTGGAAGTGGTAAAGCTTTAGTTATTAAGACAGGTAAAAATACTTATCTTGGTACAATTGCTAAAGATATGCTAACAACTAAAAAAATAACTAACTTTCAAAAAGAGATGAATGCGGTTAGTAAGACCTTAATAGAAGCGATGCTGGTAATTACCGTATTAGTTTTTATTCTTAATACTTTAATCCATCATGATATTATGCAAGCTTTACTTTTCGCTATCTCTGTCGCTGTTGGAATAACTCCTTCTATGTTACCGATGATAGTTAACGTTAATTTAAGTAAAGGCTCTAAGAGTCTTGCTAAAAAGGAGACTCTAGTAAAAAGAAGTGAAGCGATAGAAAATCTAGGTTCAATAGATACTTTATGTACTGATAAGACAGGAACCCTTACTGAAGATAAAATTGTTTTACAACTATACCTTAATAGTGACTTTAAAGAAGATAGAGAAGTCTTAACTTATGCTTATTTAAATAGTCATTATAGTACAGGAATAAAGAATTTAATAGATAAAGCGATTATTAGTTATGCTAAGAATAAAGGATTACTTATTTCTAGATATCAGAAAATAGATGAGATTCCCTTTGACTATGAAAGACGTAAAGCTTCTGTTATAGTTAGAGATGAAGATAAAGTTTTAATGTTAACTAAAGGTGCGATTAAAGAAGTGTTAGATAGTTGTAATAAAATTAGACATCAGGGTAAATCTATTAAGTTAACTAGTGAATTTAAAGATAAGATTTTAGAAAAAGCTAAAGAGTTAAATAAAGAGGGAATGCAAGTAATTGCTCTTGCTTTAAAAGAAACAAAAACTATATCTAAAAGTTACAATGATGATAAAGATTTAACTTTTATTGGCTTAGTTGCTTTCCTAGACCCTGTTAAAAAAGGTGTTAGTAGGGTTATAAAAGACTTAAGAAAAGTAGGGGTTAATACGAAAATATTGACAGGGGATAATCCTGATGCAACTAAGACTATTTGTACTCTAGCAGGCTTTAATAGTGATAATATCTTAATAGGCCCTGATATAGAAAAACTAACAAGTGATGAGTTAAAAGTAAAGGTAGAAGAAGTAGATGTTTTTGCAAGACTTACGCCTTTACAGAAAGAATTAATTGTTAATACTTTAAAAGATAATGGCCATGTTGTAGGTTATATGGGAGATGGAGTTAATGATGCTCCTAGTCTAATAAAGGCAGATGTTGGTATTAGTGTAAATGATGCTACTTCTATTGCTAAAGAAGCTAGTGATATTATCTTACTTCGTAAAAGTTTAAAAGTAGTTTATGATGGGGTTATTGAAGGTAGAAAAGTTTATGGTAATATTATGAAATACATGAAAATGGCTTTAAGTGCTTCTTTTGGAGATTGTTTCAGTGTCCTAATTGCTAGTATCTTTTTACCTTTCTTACCTATGATACCAATTCAGTTCTTATTACAGGATTTACTATATGATTTATCACAAACTGCTATTCCTTTTGATGATGTAGATAAAGAGTTTTTAATTACTCCTCATAAATGGGATACTAGTGATTTAAAAAGATTTATGGTTATTATGGGCCTTGTTGCTTCAGTAATTGATGTAGTAGCTTTCTTAATCTTTTACTTTGTTCTTGGCTTTAATAGTGATAATGTTATACTTTTCCAAACAGCTTGGTTTATTGAAGGAGTTATTTCTCAGACTATGATTGTTCACTTTGTTAGAACATCTAAAATACCATTTATAGAGTCTATTGCAAATAAATACTTATTAATATCAACATCACTTTGTATCATTGCATCCATTATCTTACCAATTATTTTAGTAGGTATTAAGTCCTTCCATTTCGCTTATTTACCAGTAGCATTTTACTTTTATGTTATTATCTTACTTATTCTTTATATGGTTATAGAAGAGATAGTAAAACGTCTATATATTAGGAAATATAAACGTTGGTTATAATCTTTCATAATTAGCCCATAGTTTTCCCATATTCTTCCTTTATACTTGAAATAGAAAGGAGGAATTGTTATCGTAAATATAAAAGTTATAAATTAAACAGTGCCTAATTGTAGTAATGGTATGAAAATATTAAAAAACTTATCTAAAGTAGAACGTGAACTTGATATGGAATTTAATATTGAGAAAATAGATTCTACTTATAAGAAGAAGTATAACATAAATGTCATTCCCGCTCTTATGATAGAAGATAAAGTTGTCTCTACTGGTAATGTTTTAACAGATAGAGAAATAAAAAATTACGTTAAAGAGCTTTGTTTAGATTAAAAAAGGATTCTATTTTTATAGAGTCCTTTTACTTATTAAGAATTGCATCTATTGGTTTAATCTTAGTAATCTTACTTAAAGATATAAGTGTAATAATTATAGATATGATAATAGTATAGATAAACATAATAATTGGTACTAAAGGATTTGTTACTATACCATTTAAAATATAAGTTTTATCTCCAAATAGAGAATTATTTAATAAATTAATTGCAATAAACCATAGAATAATAGAAATTATATAAGATATAATACCTACAATTATACTTTCATATAGGAATATCTTAATAATATCATTTTTCCTTGTGCCTAAAGCTCTAAGTATTCCTATTTGTTTTTTAGAGTAATTTATAGATATATAAATAAAGTTAGAGAATAGTAGTATTGTAAATAATGCAAAGATTAAAGTTATAATATTAATGTATTTAGCAAGAAAAGTATAAACTACATTTATAGTATTTAGATCAACATTATGTGGTAGTTCTAAGTAATAATAAGTTCCATAATCTTCTACTTCTGTTTTGTAAGCATTTATAATATTAGTTAAGGTATTAAAATCATTTTCATATATTCTATAACCATTTATAACTTTATTATTCTCATTTGTCATAAGACTATTGAAATAGTTAGAATTTATATAATTATAATCATCATAACTTACACCTATTACATTTACATCGACTACATTATTTTTATCATTTACAGTAATTGATAAACTTAAATTTATTTTGTCTAGGTAATTAGTACTTTCTAAATAATTAGTAGTAAATTCCCTTAGTATTGTATTATAATCTCTATCACTATTGTTTAGTAAATATGCATCTAATCCTTTACTATAGTCTTCATTAATTTCTTTTAAGAAGTTAAAAGAAATTATAATGTCGTTGTTATCAAGACTATCTTTGTTTTTATATAAAACTTCTTCGTTGTTATAAAGTTTTATATTATTATTAGTTTTAACATTTTCATAGCCATTTGTACTAAGGTGAGTATAATTGGTTAAGATTGTTTCTTTATCATAATTTAATATGGCATTATCAACAAAGCCATTAGTATAAATATAACTATTATTATTGATTTCATCTTTACCATCTAAGTCGACATAACCTGTAATTATTACATTATTAGAACCTAAAAGGATTTCTTTTTTTGAGTTTATTAAATCGTCAAGAGAATTAGGATAATAAATAGTATTATCACTAGCTTTTATACCATATTTTACGATATATTCTGCTACATATTTATAAATTACTATTTCATTACTCTTAGATGGAGCTTTTCCAACTAAGTTTGGAATTATGTTATAGTCTTTAGTTTCAATAATTTTAAAATATATTGGTGGTTCTACAGGAAAATCTTTATCGACATTAGGCTCAATTAGTTTTCCATATTGTAAAGAAATATTTTTGCTATTGTCATAAAGAGTGTAAATAGGATTTAAGGTACTTTTAATATTTTCTTTTATTTCTTTTTCATTTTCGTTATTTAAAGGACTAGCCCAATATCCACCAAGACCTGGGGATGTTTCATTCTTATAAATATCAAAAATATATTCATTATTATCCCTCATAACTCCAGCCATGAATGTTCCTTTATCATAAAGAAAAGAGTTAACAGATATTCCCATAAAGACTAGTGATATCATTGTTAGAATAACAGTAAAGAATAGTTTAACTTTATTACTTTTAAGTGATGTAAAGGCAAAGTGTAGACACTCTTTAAAAGGTAATTTTGACTTAGTTAGTGAAAAGGTATTATCATCTAATTCTTCAGTAGTTAAATCATTTCTAATCGCTTTACCATCTTGTAGTTCCAATATTTTATTGGCAAAAGTATTAGCATTCTCTAAGTCATGTGATACTACAACTACTAGTTTTTCTTTGCTAATCTCTTTTAATAACTTAAATGTTTCTAAACTAGAGTGACTATCCAAATTACCAGTAGGTTCATCGGCAAGTATTACCTTAGGATTTTTAATTAAAGCTCTGGCAATACCAACTCTTTGCTTTTGACCGCCTGATAGTTCATTAATATTTCTATATTCTAATCCTTTAAGACCAAGCCTATCTAAAAGATTAAGTATTTCATCCTTATCAACTTTCTTTCTTAGTAGTTTGGCCGATAACATAACATTATCAAAGACATTATATTCTTCTAATAAATTAAAGTCTTGAAAGATAAAACCAATATAAGTATTTCTATAACTATCATAATCTTTTTCTCTAAAACTATCTATATCTTTATTATCAATATAAATCTTGCCACTAGTCTTACTATCAAGACCTCCTAAAATATTTAATAAAGTACTTTTACCACTACCACTTTTACCAATGATAAATACTAAACCCTTATCACCTAAATTAATATTAATATCAGTTAAGGCTTTAGTAATCTGTCCTTTCTTACTTTTGTATTCTTTACTAACATTATTAAACCTTATCATAACACCTCACCTAGTATAATAATAGCATAGTTTTAGATAAATTACTTTATATTATTTAATTTTAGATGTATTATATATCAATAACTGTAAAGGAGTGATAACTTTGCCTAAAGTAAGTATAATAGTTCCTGTTTATAATGAAGAAGAATATCTTTCTACTTGTCTTGATAGTTTAGTAAAACAGACTCTTGATGATATAGAAATAATTACAATTGATGATAACTCTACAGATAATAGTTTAAATATTTTACTTGATTATGCTAGAAAGTATCCTAATATAAAAGTTTACCATAATGAAAAGAATATAGGTCAAGGTGCCTCTAGAAATAGAGGATTAAAGTTTGCAACTGGTGAGTATATTGGCTTTGTAGATAGTGATGATTATATTAGAAATACAATGTACGAGGATATGTATAAGGCTGCCATTAACAATAACTATCCAGAACTTGTTACTACTGATGTAATGTTTATAAAAGATGATGGTTATGCAAATAGAGATTTAGAGTTTTTAGCAAGAGGTAAAGAAAAGATAATTAATCCTATCCAAGATAGGTCTTTTGTTATCTCTGAGAGTCCTACTGTTTGTAATAAGATTTTTAGAAGAGATACTTTAAAAGACTTTTATTTTGTAGAAGATTCTTTATTTGAAGATATTCCTTTTAGTTATACAAAATATATGGAAGCATTTAAAGTTGTAACTATTCCAAGTATTAATTATTTCTATAGAAGAGATATAAATAGAGGAGTATCTTCTATAAATTATAGAGAAAATAGTCATATAACTGATATATTTAAAGTATTAGATAGATTAGATTTTGATATGAAAAATAGTTCTAGATATGAGATATTTAAAGATGAGATAAAACTTATACAACTTGCTTATTCCCTTATTAGAGTAGAAGAAGTAAATAATTGGGATTTAGATGAAGAGAAGAAAATATTAGTTAAAGATAAAATGTTTCATTTAATAGAAGAAAAATATGGTAATTTAGATAGTGTTGATATTACATTATTACAATCAAAATGTGGTATTAATATTTGTGATGAATATACTAATTACTTGGATACTGAAAAAGAAAAAATAAAATCTTTAAAAAATTAGATAAATATGCAAAAAAAATTAAAAAAAGTTTATATAATATAAATGAAAGGAATTATTAAATATTTTGGTACTAATTATTTAGTGCTTTTTATTATGGAAAAATTTAAAAGACTTTGCAGTTATTCTGTCCTTAATAAAAAGAATAATTAATTAAGAAAAATTTGAAAGGAAGTGGTTATTTTGCCAAAAGTTAGTATAATTGTACCAGTTTATAATAGTGGAAAATATTTAAAGACTTGTCTTGATTCTTTAGTTAATCAGACACTTAAAAATATAGAAATAATTGCTGTAGATGATTGTTCTACTGATAATAGTCTACTTATTTTAATGGATTATGCTAAGAAGCATCATAATATTAAGGTTTATCATAATAGAGAAAATTTAGGACAAGGAGCATCTAGAAATAGAGGACTTGATGTTGCAAGAGGAGAATATATTGGTTTTGTTGATAGTGATGATTATATTAGATATACTATGTATGAGGATATGTATAAGGCTGCTGTTAATAATAGTGCACCTTTAGTATCTGTACTGCTTCTTTATGTAATGGATGATATAGATTTAAAAAATGACGTAGTATTAAGAAGTGAACCAATAGTATATAATCCTACAAATGCTAGTGGTAAAGAACAAGTTATTAATGAAAGTCCCTCTTCTTGTAATAAATTATTTAAAAGAGAGTTTATAGGCAACTATCGTTTTTTAGAAAATACTTTATTTGAAGATGTAGCATTTAGTCATTATATGCTTATGAAATCAGACAAATCAGTTATCTTACCTTATTTTAATTATTTTTATAGGATAAATAATTATGGAAGCTTAACTTTTAGAACTTATAAAAAAACTGATAAAATATATGATATCTTTAAAGTGGTAGATAAATTAGAGGAAGATGTTAAAAGTATAAATAAATATAATATATTTAAAAAAGAAATAAGATTTTTAAAATTATCAAGTTCTATATCAATACTTTTTGATATTAATAAATGGAATGTTTCTAAAGAAAAAAAAGAAGAAGCACTTAAGGAAATGAGTGAAGTTATTTATGATAAATATGGTATGATAAGTGCGAATGAGATTAAGCAGCTATGTTATAAACTTGGAAATGAGACAGTGGTACTATATTTAAAGTTTCTAGCTACTAAAGGAAAAGTTAAAATTAAAACTACATATAGTAGTTAAGTTAATCATAAAAGTACTAAATTGTATTAACTATTTGTGATATATTGTTACACGATAAAATTAAGTAGTTGAAAAACAAACAATTATAGCGTATAATACACTTAAATGCGATTGATATTCAAGGAGTACATATAAAGTATTTATAGAGAGTTAATGGTTGGTGGAAATTAACAATATGATATATGGAAGGTAGTGAATAGAGCAGGGTTTCTGAAATAATAGTAAGTTACCACGGGATAGACCGTTATAAGTAATAAGATAGTTTAATAACTATAAATTAAGGTGGTACAGCGTAGACTCCTTGTTTGACGCCCTTAAGTTATAGTTATTTTTTATTTTAAGGAGGTGTTATTATTAAGAATAGATTATATATTATTCCAAATGAATATATGTTAAACAGTGGTGTTTTCTTTAGAGTCTTAAAAGATGGTGAGAATCATTTAAAATATATAAGAGAATTTGTTGATACTTATGATCTTCCATATTCATTTAGTGATGATGATAGTAATGAAGCACCTGATTTGCTTGCTAAAGATGGGTTTTTAGTTATTAAAACAAGTTGGGATTTTATGAATGTGGCAGTATTTTATGTACCTTGGTTAATAACAACTAATCAGAAAAAATGGTTAGATACTAATTTAGAAAATTTTAAGGATTATGAATATGTTGGGTTTAATAATTATAGTTTAGTAGATGGTCACTTTAAAATGAAATATATTGAAAATTTTGATGAAGAGTTAATGCAAATAGAGAAGTGATATTTAAATTTTAGAAAAAGATTTGAAGAAGTAGGACGAGTCATTATTGTTCCAGATGAAGAACAAATAAAAGATGATGTGTTTGAGAAAATTATTGTTGGTAATGAAAATCATGTTGATAGGTATCAAGACTTTTCTTATGAGTATAATTTAGGTTATGAATTTAGTGACAACGACTCTTACATTGCATCTCTTACAATGGCTAGTATTGGACATTTTTGTTATAACACTGCTGAATCGATTAGTAATATATTAATGTATATACCAGAAGTTGTTACTGAAAGACAATATAATTACTTTGTTAATAATAGAGAAATGATTTTAAAATATATAGATAAGAAGGCAACTGCTGTTAAAGATAGAGATGGTAATTTAGTTATAGAAACACTTGATGATTTTGACTTAATAGAAAAATAAGTTAATAAAAGATATGGAAAATATAAAAGATCAAAGGAGGATAATGGTCATGTTAGATAAGAAATATAATCATAAAGAAGTAGAGAAAGATAAGTATAATAATTGGGTAAATAAGGGTTATTTTAAAGGAGATAAAGATAAGAGTAAAGAACCTTTTTGTATCGTAATACCACCACCTAATGTTACAGGTAAACTACATTTAGGTCATGCTTGGGATACAACCTTACAAGATATTTTAATTAGATATAAGAGAATGAATGGTTATGATGCTTTGTGGGTTCCAGGAATGGATCATGCTGGTATTGCAACCCAGGCTAAAGTTGATAAGAGATTAAGAGAAATGGGTATTAATCCTCGGGGGATAACTCGTGATGAATGGTTAGAACATGCTTGGAGTTGGAAAGATGAATATGCTACTACTATTCATGAACAATGGGCAAAACTTGGACTTAGTCTTGATTATACTAAAGAAAGATTTACTTTAGATGAAGGACTTAGTAAAGCGGTTAGGTATGTTTTTGTTAAACTTTATGAGAAAGGTTTAATTTATAGAGGAGAGAGAATTATTAACTGGGATCCAGTTCAAATGACAGCTTTATCTAATGAAGAGGTTATCTATAAAGAAGATAAGGGAGCATTTTATCATATTAAATATTATATAACTGGTACTGATGAATACTTAGATGTTGCAACTACTCGTCCTGAGACTTTATTTGGTGATACTGCAGTTGCTGTTAATCCTTCTGATGATAGATATAAACATTTAATTGGTAAGACTGTAATTCTTCCTATTGTTAATAAAGAAATACCAATTGTTGGTGATATTCATGCAGACCCAGACTTTGGCTCAGGTATCGTAAAAATTACTCCAGCACACGACCCCAACGACTATGAAGTAGGGTTAAGACATAACTTACCTCGGGTTGTGGTAATGAACTTGGATGTTACTATGAATAAGAATGCTCCTGGTTATGAAGGAATGACTAGAGAAGAGTGTCGTCTTAAACTAGTAGAAGATTTAAAGAAACAAGATTTACTTATTGGTATTGAAGAGATGACTCATAATGTTGGACATAGTGAAAGAAGTGATGCCGTAGTTGAGCCAACTTTATCTAAACAATGGTTTGTTAAGATGAGACCACTTGCCGATAGAGTTCTTGAAAATCAAAAGAATAAAGATACTAAAGTAAACTTTGTACCAGAACGTTATGAGAAAACAATGAATCACTGGATGGAAATTACTTATGACTGGTGTATATCTCGTCAATTATGGTGGGGACATAGAATACCTGCTTGGTATAAAGGTGATGAGGTTTATGTAGGTATGGAAGCACCTAAAGAAGAATGTTGGGTACAAGATGAAGATGTACTAGATACTTGGTTTTCATCGGCATTATGGCCATTTTCAACACTAGGTTGGCCAAAAGAGACTGATTTATTTAAAAGATATTATCCTAATAATGTCTTAGTAACTGGTTATGATATTATTCCATTCTGGGTTAATCGGATGACTTTCCAAGGGTTAGAGTTTACTTTAAAACGTCCATTTAAAGATTGTCTTATTCATGGACTTATCCGTGATAAAGAAGGACGTAAGATGAGTAAATCTTTAGGCAATGGTGTTGACCCAATGGACGTTATTGATAAGTATGGTGCGGATAGTCTTAGATTTTTCTTAACTACTAATACTGCTCCTGGGACAGATTTGCGTTATGATGAAGAGAAAGTTAAATCTACTTGGAACTTTATTAATAAATTATGGAATGCTTCTCGTTATGTATTAATGAATCTTGAAGATATGAAGACAGCAGGATATGATTATCAGAATTTAAGTAAAGCTGATAAATGGATTTTAACTTTAAAAAATAATTTAATTAAAGATGTTACTAAAAATATGGATAGTTATGATTTTCATAATGTTGGTAATATGTTATATAAGTTTATTTGGGAAGACTTTTGTGATAATTATATTGAGTTGAGTAAAGCTAATATGAATGATACAACGAAAGCAGTATTACTTGATGTTTTAACAACTATATTAAAGCTTCTTCATCCATTTATGCCTTATGTAACAGAAGAGATTTATCAGATGTTACCATTTAAAGATAGTGAGTCTATTGTAATTAGTACTTATCCTAAGTATGATAGTGAGACTGTATTTGATAAGGAAGCTGAAGAAATATCTAAAGTTATAGTTGATTTAAGAGAGATAAGAAATTTAAAGGCTACTAATAATATTAAAAAAGATGACAAAGTGATGTTTAGTACTAATAGTGATTTAGAGTATATCTATAAGTCACAATTAAAGATTACTGATGATATTCTTATTAAAGAACCTTTAGAAGATTATCAATCTATTAACTATAAATCTAGTTTAATTGATATTACTTATTTCTTTAAAAATGAAGTCAATAAAGAAGAGTTGGAAGCAGATATTAAGAAGTTAAAAGACTCTATCGAAAGACGTAAGAAGTTACTTAGTAATGAGAATTATGTTAATAAAGCTCCTAAAAATATAGTTGACCTTGATAGAGAGAAATTAAAAGAAGAAGAAGCTAAGCTTAAGTTATTAGAAGAACAATTGTAAAATGAAACAATTAATTAGAATAAGCTTTGATACACTTGTAAATAGTGTATTCTTCATTTTATTTTGTATAGTTTTAACTGTTTTAGTTGATGATAATATTTTGTCTATTTTTACATTGACATATCCAATTCAGTTGTTGCCTAGTATTTTAAAAACTGTATTTGCTACTGGTCCTAATATTTTGAAAGAAAAACATGGTAGGGATGATGATGTTTTCTCAGCTTTAACTGTTGGAATAATTATAACAGTATTGATTTTCTTTATATTACTGTTAAATATAGATAACTATATTAATTTTATGAATGGTAATTATATTGATAAAAAGGAGCTTGTTTCTTTCTTCATTATTGAAATATTTTTTCAAACAATATTAGGTTATATATTAACTATATTTTATTATAAATCAGATAATGAACTAGCTAATAAAGTTTCTCTTAGTTTTAATCTTATAAATCTTATTGTTATTATTTTAGCTGCCCTTATTTTTGATAATAATATATTAATTATTTTGACTACTACTATATTAATGAGTGTATATTTAATAATTTTATTATTTAAAGTCTATAAAAAATTTATTTTCAAATTTAATATTCTTGAATGGATAAAATATGATTTAGTTTCTTTGGTTGATGATTCTTTGCTGTTAGTTGGTTATTTATTTAGTTTGAGTAGCGCTATGATATATGGTGAACAATATAGTGCTGCATTAGCATTTTCTTCATTAATTACAGATATACAATGGGATATAAGTTATTCTATTTCTACTGTTGCAAAAATAAATATAAGTAAGAAAAAGTTTAATTATAAAGAACACTTAAAAAACTCTTATAAATTAATTGCAATTTTAATATTAAGTATTTTTGTAATGTTCATTATTGCTTATCCTATATATAAACCTGATTTATTAATAACTTTTAGTTATCTAATATTTCATATTATAGATTTTATTATTTATCCAGTTTATAGGACTAAAACTTGTTATTTACAATTGGAATATTCTATTATTAAAACAAACATAAATAATTTAATTAATAAAGTTATTAGAGTTTTATTATCTTTATTAGTTACACCTTATGCTACAGTGATAGCTCAATTATGCTCTTCTTTGTATCAATACTTTTCAATGAATATTTTATTTTTAAAACATTATAAAATAAATAATAAGGGTAATGTTATTAACAGATAACAAAAATAATTAATTATAAATATTAAGAAATTAAAAGAAGAAGCTAAGCTTAAGTTATTAGAAGAACAATTATAGGTTCTTCTTTTTCTGTATGTAAAATTTATAGTGACATTTATAGTGACATTTATAGTGACATCTAGTATAATTGTAATTGGAGGTGTTACTTAAATGATAGGATTGACAGAAGATAAAAGAACAGAATTTAAAATAAAACTTACAGACAATATTGAAAAAGAAGTAATTGCTTTTTTAAATACAGATGGTGGAAATATATTTATAGGTGTAGATGATAAAGGAAATATAAAAGGTTTAACAGGAAATTTAGATTTATTACAAAGAACGATAAAAGATAGAATAAAAGACAATATTATGCCATCAGCTTTAGGATTATTTGATGTTATATTAAACGAAAAAAATGGTAAAAAATATATTCAAATAATCGTTGCTAAAGGAAATGAAAGACCTTATTATTTAAGAGGGATGGGTATGACACCAGATAGTTGCTTTATTAGAATTGGTTCTTCAGTAGAGAGTATGAATCAAGAAGATATATTAAATTTATTTTCTAAACGTACAAGAAATTCTTTAAAAAATATTAAATCACCTAAACAAAATTTAGAATTTAAAACCTTAAAGATTTATTATCAAGAAAAAGGGTTTGAAGTAAATGATAATTTTTTAAAGAAACTTGACTTTTATAATGATAATAATGAATTTAATTATCTAGCTTACTTATTAGCAGATAATAATAATATTTCTGTTCAATTTGCTAAATATAAAGGCAATAACGTTTCTAATTTAATAGAAAATGAAGATTTTGGATTTTGTTCTTTAGTAAAAATAACTGATAACATTTTAAATAAAATAATATTAGAGAATAGAACTTACACTAAAATTGAATATAAAACTAGAAAAGAAATTAAGTTGTATGATTATAATGCAGTTAAAGAGTTGGTAACAAATGCCCTTGTTCATAATGACTGGTGTAACGGATATTCACCGAAGTTTGAGTTATTTGATGATAAGTTAGTTATTTCATCAAATGGTGGTATTCAAGAAGGAGTCTCACAAGATGAATTTTTAGAAGGCTTTTCTAATCCTAGGAATCCTGAATTAATGAGAGTTTTTAGAGATTTAGGATTTGTTGAACAATTAGGAACTGGTATACAAAGAGTATTAAAAAGCTATGCTAAATCTATATTTAATTTTTTTCCAAATCACATAAGAGTTAGTATTCCTTTTAATGAAAATCAATTTAAAAAAGAAACAAGCAAATTAAAATATGAATCATATATATTTCTTAATCAACTTCAAAAATCAATTGTAAAATTAATTATGGATAGACCTAATATAACACAAGATGAATTAGCTAGGTTGCTTGATGTAAATAAAAGAACAATTATAAGAAATTTTAAAGTACTTATTGATAACAAATATATTGAAAGAATTGGTGCTAATAAAAATGGTTATTGGAAAATAACAGATAAGTTATTAGAAGAACAATTATAGGTTCTTCTTTTCTTCTAAATTCATCTTTACTTAAATAAAATGTAATGATAAAATTTAAGTATAGAAAGGATAGATGATATGAAAAAATATGGAAAGATAATTATTATTGTAGTAGGTATTCTTGTTGTAATTGCTTTACTTATCTTAATTTATTTTAAGACAACTTTTATTAGTAAAGATGACGTAAAGGATATTATCGCTGCTAATATGAATGCTAATGTAAATGATTTATATTTTGAAGATATTGATTTTGACTTTGATAAGGGTGTTTATGAAGTAGAAGTTTATTATCATAATGATGCTTATGAATATAAAATTGATGCTAGAACTTCTACTGAAGGTGGAAGAATTATTTATACTGATTTTAAATATTTTACTAATGGTATAACTGATGATAATAATAGTAATAACAGTGATAATAACAGGAAAAATTCTAGTACTAATGGTTCTAGTAATAATGCAACTACTGCTAGTATAACTGTTGATGAAGCGAAAAATATTGCACTTACTCATGCTAATTTAACTGAAGATGCTGTAAGTTTATTAAGAACAGAGCAAGAGTATGATGATGGTGTTCTTGTTTATGAAATTGATTTTACTCATGGTGATTTTGAATATGACTATAAAATAAATGCTAATACTGGCGAGGTAGTTAGTTACGATAGAGATAGTATATATGATTAATTTTTAGCCATAATAGAAATAGGTGATTATATGAAAAATATTCCTATTTGGCAAGATACTGTTAATAATGAAGATAGATATGAATCATTAAAAGAAAATATAGATGTTGATATTTTAATAATTGGTGGAGGTATTACAGGATGTAGTACCTTTTATCAGTTTAAAGATGATAGTAGAAAAGTAGCTTTAGTTGAAAAGAATAGAATAGGTATTGGGGCATCTAGTAGAAGTAGTGCTAAAATAACTTTTTTACAAGAAGATATTTATACTAAACTAAAATTTATCTTTGGAAGAGATAAAGCTTATCTATATTATAGAGGAGAGAAGGAAGCTTTAAAGATAGTTAGTAATTTGATAGAAAAAGAGAAAATTGACTGTGATTTAAAGAAAAGTAAGTCTTATTTATATACGTTAGATTCTTCTAATATTAAGAGAATAGAAAAAGAAAAGGAATTACTTTCATCTTTTGGAGAGAAGACTACTTCTATTAAGAAATTGCCTAATGGAATGAAAGTAGAATCAGGTTTTTATGTTAATGAGACTTATACCTTTCATCCTTTAAAATTTATAAAACAAATAGTTAAAAAATCTATTAGTCTTAATCATAGAGTTTATGAAAATACTAAGATAATTAAAATAGAAAAAGAGGATAATTATTTTAAATGCTATACTGAAAAGAATATTATTAAGGCCAAAAAAATAGTTCTTGCTCTTCATTACCCTTACTTTTTATTACCTTATTTAATGCCTTTGAAGTGTTATTTGGAGAAGTCTTTCCTAGTTTGTTCTAGTGTTAAAAATAGTTATGACTTTAATGCTATTAATATAGAAAAACCTTTAAAATCTATGAGATATTATAATAATTACTTATTAACGGTGTCATCTTCTACTAATTTAGCCTTTGCCTCTAATAGTAGAATGATGTTAGATGATTTAGAGGATAGTACTGGTATTACTAATTATGATTATGTTTGGAGTAATTATGATTTAATGACATTAGACCATCTTCCTTTAATAGGGTTTATTGATGATAATTTAATACTATCTACTGGTTATAATACTTGTGGTAACTCTAATGGTATACTTGCTAGTACTATTATAAAAGACTTAATTAATAATAAATATAATATCTATAAAGAGTTGTTTGACCCTAGAAGAGCTTTTAATAAACAAAAATTAATTAATTATCCTCTAAATATCTTTAGTAATATTTATAGTTTTATAGATAGTAAAGTAAATAAAAATAAATCTTTCTATAATGGTAATCCTAGATTTACAAGAATAAATGGTAGGGCCGTTGCAATTTATAAAGATGATAAAGGTAAGGAACATATTGTCTATAATAAATGTCCTCATTTAAAATGTAGTTTGGTCTTTAATGAAGTTGAAAAAACTTGGGACTGTCCTTGTCATGGTTCTAGATTTGATTTAGATGGTAAATGTATTATGGGACCTAGTAACTATGATATAGGGTATAAATAATTTAATATTTATGATATACTAAAGTAGTAAAGGATTGATAAGAATGAATGATGGAATGATTAGAAAAAGTAAAGTTAGTATATTAAAAAGTTATGGAGAAAATTTTACAGAAAAAGAATATATTACTAATCCTGCTATTGGAAGAGAAGAAGAGATTAAACAGTTAGTCTTAATATTACTTACACCTGAGAAGTCTGCTATATTAACAGGTAAACCTGGTGTTGGTAAAACGGCTATTGTTGAAGGACTTGCTTATCGGATTCAATTAGGTAATGTTCCTGATGCCTTAAAGGGGTATCAAATTATTAAAGTTAATACTTCTGCATTACTTGGGGAAGATCCAGATACAGGAGAAAGTAAAATACAAATACTTTTAGATGAGTTAAAAGAATATACTAACTTAATATTATTTATAGATGAGATTCATACATTAATGGGAAGTAAGGGTGAGTCTCTTGACTTTGCTAATATGTTTAAACCAGGTCTTGATAGAGGAGATATTAAAGTTATTGGAGCGACTACTAGCGAAGAGTATGAAAGATATATTTTAAGAGATAAAGCTTTTGTTAGACGTTTTCAAAAAGTAGAAGTAGAGGAACCTACAAGAGAACAAACAATTGCTATTTGTATGGGTACACTTCCTAAAATAGAGAAGAAGACAGGTGCTAAGTTGATGTATGATCCTTATGTTAAACAAAAGATTATGGCCTTTTTAACAGATCTTACTAGTGAATATAGAAGAATATATGAAATAGGGTCAAGATATCCTGATGTAACTCTAACTATTTTACAACAAGCTTTTTCTTATGCTATTTATAATAATAGACATGAAGTAAATATCTTTGATATAGAAAAAGCGATTGAAAATACTAAAAATGTTTATCCTGATGTTATTAAAAAAGAGCTTCCTAGATTTAAGGAAGAGTTTAAAAATGAGATAGCGGATGGATTAGATAGAGGTTTAGCGCATGCTTAAAAAAATAGCTTATTATCTGAGATTAATTTCTGTAGTTTTATTTGTTATATTTGTTTGTTTGCTATTAAATGTAGTATTTAACTGTGGAGCTTTTGGTATATCTTTTCTTGTTATGTGTAGTTTGTTTGTTTTAATTAATATATTTACAGTACTTAGTAGAAAAGATATCTATAAAGAATTAGTTAGTTATAACCTTATATCATTTGCACTTACATTTTATTTAGGCATAATAGTAGTTAAATTATATACTGATTATAGAGCTCATAGTGTGATGTATATGCTAAATTATGATTACTTTAAGACTAATTTTATTATTATCGATTTAGTTATATTAGGAATTATTCTAAATACTTTATTTATCTATTTTTGGGATATAAAAAAAGAAGACTAACTGCCTCAATGTTATTAACTTAAGGATGACATAATTAAAGGAAATGTCATTCTTTTTGTTTATTTGTATCAAAATTTTATTTTTACTTTTAAATTATGGCACTATGA
>CAMMMH010000023.1 GCA_946497955.1 uncultured Mycoplasmatota bacterium
TGCATTGTATAACTTTTATATTGCTTAATTTAATTTCCGAACAACTCTATTATTTTGCCCATCGTTTTTTGATAATTGTCTTTTACACTATTAGGCTTCTCTTCTATTTTTTCTATGATTTTTAAATATCTAGAAGCTTTATCATAGAAACCATTTTCTACTAGATAAACAGATGTATATAGCATTATATTAGCCCTGTCTTCATCGTTTAATTCAAGGTCTAAAATATATTTATCAAGGTCATTTAATCTAGTTGGAGATGAAGATGAAATTATATTTTTAATACCTAACAACTTTTCTTCATAGAATTCAATTTTCTCATTACTAACTTGATTTTTTACCTTATTTCTTTTCTTAAAACTCTTCATATATTTTCTCCTTCACCTTAAGTATAAACCCAAGTCAAAAAATAGTAAATTTTTTTTCAAAAAAGTGTTGACAAAATAACAACAAATGATTATTATAAAAAGCACCAATTCGGAATTAGGCGAATTGGTCGCTAGTATCACACTAGCCAACCCCTTTTTATTCTTTTTTAAGAGACTGCCCTTCAGGGGGTGCAGTCTCTATTTTTTTTGTAAGCATGACAATAGTCAATACAAAATTTTAACTCCTTCATATTTTAATAGTGAAAGGAGTAAAAATAAATATGAATCAAGAAAATTATGATAGACTTCGTGACAAATGTAAAGACTGCAAAGATAGTTGTCTTTGTGAGGTTGTTAGATGTCTAGTTAATGACTGCACTGGTCCTACTGGTCCATGTGGTTGTACAGGTCCTACTGGTCCAAAGGGTGCTACAGGTCCAACAGGAGCCACAGGAATGCAAGGTCCTACTGGTCCTACTGGAGCTACCGGTGCTACAGGAGCTACTGGTATGCAAGGCCCTACTGGTCCAACTGGAGCTACTGGTGCCACAGGTGCTACTGGTATGCAAGGTCCAACAGGTCCAACTGGAGCTACTGGTGCTACAGGAGCTACCGGAATGCAAGGTCCAACAGGTCCAACTGGAGCTACTGGTGCTACAGGAGGTACCGGAATGCAAGGTCCAACAGGTCCAACTGGAGCTACTGGTGCTACAGGAGCCACAGGAATGCAAGGTCCTACTGGTCCTACTGGAGCTACCGGTGCTACAGGAGCTACTGGAATGCAAGGCCCTACTGGTCCAACTGGGGCAACTGGTGCTACAGGTGCCACAGGAGCAACAGGTCCATCAGGAGGATCATTCAATGCCGCTGCTATGGTTCATGATGAATCCAATGCTATAGTACCAGTTAATGAAGCAGTTAAACCTACTATAACTAACCTTTCTAATGGCATTACTTATGATCCTACAACTGGTGAATTTATGGTACCACAAACTGGACAATATCTAATAAACTGGTGGTTCAATGTTAGAAGTAAAAACACTAACACAGAATGTGAACCAGTCGCTTTAGGTATTGAACTACATCAAACAACACCAGGATTTAACCTTATCGCTCATTCATCTACTCACAATAAACTTTCTTGTTGTGATACAGGTACAATTAGTGGTAATGCCCTATTCGCTGCTAATGCTAACGATAAATTTAGATTTGTTAACACTTCTAATACAGACTTCCAATTAGTACCAAATGATCGCTATTCTGCATCATTCTCAGTTACAAGAATCAACTAGCATTATAAAAAGTTCATACAACAGCATGTATGAACTTTTTTATAAATAATTAATTAAAATCTTTATTATCATTATTTTTTAGCAAAGCATTAACAAGAGTTAAAATATCTTTTCTTAAAAAAATTATATCTTCATAAATCATATTAAAAAACTGTTCATTTGACATAGCTTCATCTAAAGCCTTATTATATGGCTTAACAGAGCTAGGCAACTTTTTAATTCCATACTGTTGATGAATACTATCTAATAAATAATATAATTTTTCAAATTCAACACTTATCTGATTTCTTTTCTCATTAACATCTAAATCTTTAAAAGCATCAATTACCTCTTGTTCAATCACTTTTTATCCACTCCTTTTAAATTAACATCTTCATGTTCCATACTTTCAACATTTTGCATATTCATCTCTTGTAACTCCATACTTTCGCTTAAAGATAATTTTTCTCTACATTCTATAAACTTATTATATGCTTCAGAAGGTGATAAATTATTTACTTCTACTTCTTCTTTATCATACATTTTATTATTCTTAAAACTTTCTATTAATTCTTCATACTGCATATCATAATTATTAGCTAGTTGTGGTCCAATATCTATAGTAGTCTTAAACTTTTCTTTTTCACTTTCTATACTACTAACAAACACTTGCATCGCTTTTATAGCATTAGGTTTTTTTTGTTTTAACCCTAAATTAATACAATCATATAAAGCATTTATATTTTTCTGTCTAAAAGGAGTACTAAAATACTGTTCTACTAAATCAGGTCGTGCAATTCTCAAACCAGATCTATTATTCTCTTGTTCACATACTATTAATGATATTAAATTAGGATCCAATGTAGACTTAAATTCTTCAACCATATTAACAATTTTAGTATGCTGTCTTTTTGCAACTTTCTCCCTATCTATAAAAACAATAGGTATTCCAAATTTTCCTGAAGCTACCCTGCTTTCATCATTTATCTGATCAAAGCACACAATATATGAAGGTTGAAGTTTTCCTTCAGCAAATTTACCTGTTTTTCTTCTAATAACAAGTTCATCATAGCCATGTCTTGTATTATCACATAATTCTTTAGGAGTAAGAAATTTACTCTGTCTGCCAGCAGCAAATCCAACAGAATTCATATCTATACAACTCATTATTTCTAAATAATCATCAGGTAAATTGGCAAACCCTAATATAACAGAATGTTTATTAGGTAAAACTGTTCCTAAATTATTAGATGATATAAAACTAGTAGAAATAGCATTGGCATCTAATCCTTCTTTACTAGCAGCAGTTCCTTCCTTACTATTCCAAGACTCATATATATCACCAGGTGGTGCTTCATTATAAGCTCCAATAACATGAACTAATAAACTAAAATCTATATCAGATACATCTATAACACCAAATGTCTTATCAGTTTTAAATAAAGAATCTTTTATTTCTTTCCCATAACTTGCTTTTATTTTATTAATAGAATTCTCTACATCAATAAAAGTTACTCTACTCTTTTGATTAGATAATTGTATTTCTATCTGATTTAAATCTTCCATATCATCTGCAAAAACTATTCTTTCTAAAGCTTGCTTTAAATACAATATATCAGGATTATTTTTATATAAAGAAGAATTAGAATCAGCACTAAAATATGCATACAAAACATTCTCAGCTATACTTAAATCTATTTGAAAATAATTAAGTAAAACTTTATTTTTTTTATCAGTTATCCTATCAGATGGAATTTTATCAATATTAGAATCTATAAATCTAGTAAAATCAGTCAACTCTTCTAGTTTTGAAATTGGAAATATATTTAGACCAGTTCTAACGTACTCATAAACATTTAACAATATAGTTTTATCAATAGTATCTATATTTTCAACTTTTAACATATTAACTAACTTACTATCAGAAAATAAGCGTTCTATAAAATCAACTGTTTCATAAGGGCTATGATTCCACTCACTGATTCTTAAAAATAGTTTATTAGCAAAAGCAATTGTCTCATCATCACTATTAAATAAATTAGAAGTACATATAAATCGTAAAAAATATAAGTTTTCATCAGTAACAGTAATATTTCTTATTCCTTCAGCATATTTAGAATTTCTTAACTTAGAATTTATAAATACTTTAAACATATCCCCTAATTTATTACTTTCTATTCCAATTAGAAGATTATATATTTTATAAAAGCAGTCATAACTCTCAAAAGACCCTATTGATCCATCAAACATTTTATGAGTCTCATCTACTTGTTCTACCCAAGGAAGTATCTGCTCCCAATTATCTTCTACCATTTTATTTATATATTCATAACTCAAATTTTCTTTAAATGAACTAGATAGCTCAAATAAAAGCTTTGCTAATTTTGAAGGACTATTAATTTTATTAAATGTTGTTTTAGATACTTTATTAATAGAATGTATAAGCATCATAATATCTTTTTGATTTCGCAAATTAAAAAAAGTACTCACATTATTTTCATTAACAAAAGCTAAAGGATCTAATAATATAATATCCTTTATTTCTTCAAAACTCATATTTTGTAATTTTTTAGGATCATCAGATAAAGCATTAAGTAAAATTTGGTTATAAACTTTTTTACCAGCTTTATTTATAATAGTATTTTTAATTGAAGCTTGATTTAAATAATCATAATTCATTCCTTGTAAGTAAAAAAATAACGTTTCACCAGGTATTTTCTCAATAAGACTAATAACATAATCAAAATCATATTTTAAGCTTTCAGGAAGAGAAGCTACATAAAAAGGATACTTATCAAAAAAAGATTTTATTGTTTCCATAGAATAAGGAACTCTGTCAATAGAACGCAAGAAAGCGATAGGATCTTTATCTTGAATACTAAGTAAATATTCCGGATCATTATCTAATTTAGAACCCAAATATTTATAAAATGAAAAATGTTTTTCTTCTTTATAAGTACCACTATCTACTTTCTTTTGCATCTTTTCAATATAATCTCTATCATTTCTTAAATCATCACATGCTAATCTAAACAAATCAGGTTGCACATCTATTAATTTTTTCTGAACATTAATACCCAATTTAGAAAATGTTTCATCTATAAGACTATTACCCAAATATATTTTAACAAACATAAAATTATTTAATAATATATCAAACAACTCTTCGTTATCTCTATTTTTTAATAAAAGTCTTGATAATTTGCCATATTTTTCTTTATTAAGATAATTAATAGCTTTCTCAGCAATTTTATTATTATTCACAGTAATCCCCACTTTTACTACTAATTTTTCTCATTTAAGCTTTCATAATATTCATATCTTTCCTTAGCATTATCTTCATTTTCTTTAAGTAAAGTATCCGCTTCATCACTATTTATTATTTTTAATGATTTATATCTATCTTCTCCCGTTAAATAGTCTTGATATTTATTAAAATCACTTTTAGCATCCATTTTAAACTCTTTAGTATCTGGATTATAGTGGAATATTGGGAAATAACCACTACTTGTCGCTTTTTTCTCTTCATCAATAGAATTACTCATTCCCTTTAAGATACCCCAAGCGATACACGGAGAATATGCTACTATGATACTAGGACCATTATATTTTTCAGCTTCTAACATTACTTTAACAGTAGCAGCAGGATTAGCTCCTAAAGATATCGCTCCTACATAAACATTAGGATTAGTTAAAGCTATTCTTAAAAGGTCTTTTTTAGCAGTCTTTTTACCACTTGAAGCAAATTTTAAAACAGCCCCCATTCTACTAGACTTACTAGATTGTCCTCCAGTATTAGAATAAACTTCGGTATCAAGAACTAAAATGTTAACATTTTCTCCACTGTTTAATACATGGTCAATTCCATTATAGCCAATGTCATATGCCCAACCATCTCCTCCTACAGCCCATAATGATATAGGCATAATATATTTCTTTAAAGATTTTAAAGGCTTAATCTTAGTATGAGGAATAACAGAAAGTAAGGCTTTAGCAGTATCTACATTAATATCATTAACATAATCTAAATAGATATCTTTTTCTTCTTCATCTACTTTAGAGATATTTTCATTTATAATATTCTTTAACTGATTTTTCTTAACTTCATCTGCTATCTTCATACCAAAACCAAATTCAGCATTATCTTCAAATAAGGAATTAGCCCAAGGAACGCTATAAGGAGTAGATGGACTAGATGCCCCATATATTGATGAACAACCTGTTGCATTAGCAACAACTAATCTATCTCCAAATAATTGGGTTAATAACTTAAGGTATGGAGTCTCACCACAACCAGCACAAGCTCCACTAAACTCAAATCTAGGCTTCTTAAACTGACTTCCTTTAACAGTACTAACACTCATCACATCTTTTTCAGTTACTTCATTAAATAAGTACTCTGTCTCTTTTAAAGTAATATCATTAACAAGTTTTTCTTTACTTACCATCTCTAAGGCTTTAGCACCTTTCTTACCAGGACAAATATTAGCACATAATCCACAACCAGTACAGTCTTTATAACTAACAGCAATTGTAAATTTTAGATTATCTCCTAAATGACTATCTAAAAGTTTATCATTTAAACTAGTAGGAGCTTTCTCTACCTCATCTTTGTCTAGTAAAAATGGTCTAATAACAGCATGAGGACAAACTAGAGAACATAAGTTACAACTAATACAGTTTTCACTCTTATATTTAGGAACGACTTCACTAATATCACGTTTTTCAAGTCGTGATAGTCCTCCATCAACAGTACCATCAGGTCTATCTAAGAAAGCACTAACAGGAAGGCTATCACCTTCTCTTTTATCAATAATATCAAATAAACTTGAGCTAACTTCACTAACAGGAACATAATCATCACTATTTTCATCTATCTTAAGTAAATGAGTGGTATTAATAGCATTATCAACAGCTTTTTTATTTTTCTCTGCTATATTATTTCCTTTAAGTTTAAATCTAATATCAAGATTATCTTTTAACTTATTAATTGCATAATCACTATCAATAATATGTCCAAACTTAAAGATTAAAGCTTCCATAATTGCACTGATTTTGTTTCCTAGTCCTTCTTTTTTAGCAACTTTATAAGCATTAACTACATATACTTTAATGTTATTATCAATGATATATTTCTTATCTTCGCTACTTATCATTGTAAGTATTTCCTCATCAGTCTTACTACTATTAAGAAGGAATACTCCATTCTTCTTTATTTTATTAATAAATCTAAACTTAGTAAGATAAGCATCCTGAGTACAAACTAACAACTTAGCTCTACCAACATAATAAGTAGACCTAATAGGATTCTTAGAAAATCTTAAATGACTAAGCGTAACCCCACCACTCTTCTTAGAATCGTATTGGAAATAACCTTGAACATAAGCATCAGTAGCATCTCCTGTTATTTTCATTAAATCTTTACAAGCTGAAACCATTCCATCACTTCCATAACCATAAACAAGGAATGATGTTTGATTACGATGTGGTAAGTTAAACTCTTTGTCATAAGGAATACTTAAATTAGTAACATCATCATCAATTCCAATAGTAAAATTATGATTAATAGATTCTAAATTATCATATATTGCTTTTATCATCGCAGGATTAGTATTTTTACTAGAAAGTCCATATCTACCACCTACTACTTTAATATCTGTATCTAGTGACTTAATAATATTATCTACATCAAGGAATAATGGCTCTCCTGTACTTCCTGCTTCTTTAGTTCTATCAAGAACAGCAATCATCTTAACAGTCTTAGGAATACTCTTTAAGAAATATTCTCTTGAAAAAGGTCTATATAAATGTACTTCTACAACACCAACTTTTTCCCCGTTGTCATTTAAATAATCTACTACTTCTTTAATAGCCTCACAAACACTACCCATGGCAACTATTACTTTAGTAGCATCACGTCTTCCATAATAGTTAAATGGAGCATAATTTCTTCCTGTTATTTTATTAATCTCCTGCATATATTTGTTAACAATATCAGGTAATTCTAAATAATATTTATTTCTAACTTCAGTCGCTTGGAAATATATATCATCATTTTCACTAGTACCACGAGTTACAGGATTATCAGGATGAAGACTTCTTTTACGAAAAGCATCAAGTGCTTTCTTATCGACAAGTTTTTTTAATTTATTAGTGTCAATTACATCTATCTTTTGTAGTTCATGACTTGTTCTAAAACCATCAAAGAAATTCATAAAAGGAACTCTACCTTTAATAGCAGATAGATGTGCTACACCTGTTAAATCCATAACTTCTTGAACAGAAGATGAGGCAAGTATGGCAAAACCTGTACTTCTTGCCGCATAAACATCTTGATGATCACCAAAGATTGATAAAGCATGAGTTGCAAGACTTCTAGCCGCTACATTAATAACACAAGGAAGTAATTCTCCTGCTATCTTATACATATTAGGTATCATTAATAAAAGGCCTTGACTAGCAGTATAAGTAGTAGTTAAACATCCTGCCTGAAGTGACCCATGAACCATACCAGCAGCCCCTGCTTCACTTTCCATTTCTACTACTTTAACAGGTTGATTAAAGTAATTAAGTTTACCTTCATTCGCCCATTTATCAGTAAGTTCTGCCATAGGAGATGCAGGAGTTATAGGATATATACCTGCAACTTCTGTAAAATTATATGAAACATAACTACAAGCTTCATTTCCATCCATTATTTTTTTCATATATCATCACTCTTTTCTATCGTTTCTAAAATAATTATATAATAAAATTATATTTTTATCTATCTATTTAGAAAAAATTATGTTATCCTGTATACAAGAAATACATTTAATTAAAAAGTATTTAGATATTTTAATGGGAGTAAAAACTTATGGAAAAAATAATAGTTTATGATTTTGATGGGACATTAACACCATATTCATTACCTAAATTTGAAATTTTAGAAAAATGTGGTATGAAAGACGGTGCTTTAAATCCTCGTTTTTTAGAACTATCACAGAAAAGAGCAACAGAAGAAAATATAGATTTATATAAAGCTATATATGATACTTATTTTCAAATCATCAAAAATGCCAAATTAGATTTAACTGATGAAAATTTTTGTTTAGGTTGTAATGATATTATTTATAATAAAGGTGTAATGGAATTTTTAGATATGCTTTGTAAAAATAATGTTAGTAATTACTTATTAAGTTCAGGAATAAAAGTATTTTTACAAAAAACATCTATAGCACCATATTTTAAAGATATCTATGCTACAACATTTAATTATGATTCTAGCAATAAAGCTACTGGTATAGACTTTTTGATGAGTGATAAAAATAAAGTTAATGCTATAAAAGATATATTACAAAAAAATGGCAATAACATTGATGATTGTTCAGAGTTAATATATATTGGAGATGGCTTTACAGACTATTATGCCATGAAATATGTTAAAGAACATGGAGGAACTTCAATTTTTGTATATACTAACCCTAATAGTAAAGATATTTTAAAAATAAAAGAGAAAAATGTTGTAGATTTTTATACTAAAACTAATTATTCTCAAAATAGTGAGCTTAATAATTACATTAAAAAATTATGCAAAATTAAATAATAACGCGTGAATAATCAAATTAAAATTTTGACAAAAGTTAATATTTATGATACTATAAATATGTAAAAGAAATTTACATAAAATAAAAAATGAGGAACATTTAGGTTGCAAGTGAATGTCACCTCATATATTCTATGTGTGGCACTCTAATGCAGAGTGTCTATTTTATTTTGAAGGTTAGAACTAAGAAAGAAAGACTCAATAAAATTAAAGGAATAAGCTTTAATACTTTTATAATAAAAGTCTTTGTCTTCATACCTTTTCCTCCTTTCCTATTGAATAGGAGGCGACACCCACATAAATGTTCCTATAAATATCGTACCATATTAAATTCTACATAACAAGAAAAATTTGTAATAAATTAGCTACGAATTTTCGTAAATATAAATTAGCATTAAAATCTAATCCTCACCATAATATTTAGAAATATAAGTCGCTCTTAATATTTTAGAATCTACAGGCTTAAATAAAACAACTTCTCCTATTTTATCATCAAAATCTTCTAAGAAATCATAACAAAAATATAAATATAACTTCCCATCACTTCCTAAAATATAACCACTACTACTATTTATTTTTTGATAAATTTTCCCTACTAATTCCATACTCTTCCTCCTCTTTTTCCATATTTTCTATTAATAAAGGAGCTTGTGATAAATGCTTAATATATTTTTTTTTAGCTCTTTCATCGTAAGGTAGTAAATTTGCTAAAATATTATATTGATCATCTATTGCCACATACCAGTCTTTATTTCCTACTATATATTTAAAAGTATTAACATCAATTGGTTTAAAAGTTCTTTTAGCTCTATTTTTTAAAGCTGGAGAAATATTTTTATAATCAATAGCAGAATAAGCGATAGAATTAACTATTAAAGATAGTCTTTCTTTATCATATTCTTTATCAATATTAAATTCATAATCTTCTTTTCTTTTCTGATAAAACTTATCTTTCGCTAAATAATATTTATTATCTTTATAATCATCACTTTTAGAAATAATATAGTTCTCTTTATCTTTCTTATTATAGTCAGTATAGCAAGGGCAATCTATTGGTATATAGGTTTCAAGTTGATATTTTAAATAACTATTTTCCCTAAAATAATCTTCCAAATGTAAATTAGTAATAGTTGCAACTTCAATTCTTTCACTATCAATACTTTCTTTAGAACTTATCATTATTATTTCATTCATTGCCTTAGTAAAAGCTTTAAAAAAGTCGTCTCTTTCATCTATTGGAAGTTTAGGATCTACACCATTACAATGAATAGCATTACCACTACGAATTATTGGACATATATAAGTATGATTAGTCTTTTCGTTAGTAAAATACATAATAACGGCTTGATTACTTATAAGACAATAGCGGAAGAAATCTTCTCCTTTTCCAGAAATACGAAAACAGTTTTTAGCATCAACTCCTGCTGCTAATAAATATTCGGCATCAAAAGGAGCGACTCTATAAGAGAAACTATCGCTTTCACCTTCTATAGTAGGTATTGAAGCATAAACCTTACTTTTTCTTTCTACATGTAATTTACATGTTTCTTTTAATATTTCTTCTTCACTCTTACCTGTACAATATTCTTTAGATGAGATTATGTTAGCAATTGTTGATAAAAATATATCTTGTTCATTAGGTTTTAGTGAGAAAAAACTTGTCTTAACTATATCAATAACATCAAGGATTGAATTTAAAGATAATTTATTTTTCTTAGCAATAGACTCTATTAAATCATATTGATTTATCAACTTACCAAGTAAATTATTTAAGCCAAGGGCTTCTTTATTTATAATTAAGCGAAGAAGGCAATCATTATTATCTTTAAGATTACCTAGTAAGAACTGTCTTAATCTTACAAGTATATCTTGATCATAATTATTTAATAAATTAACAAGAGAAACATCTTTAAATAGTTCTTTTAAATCATTTACAGATAACTTTTTATCAGTCTTAGAAGATAAACGCTTTCTTATATCTTTAGCATAATCCTCTTTCGCTTTACTTTCTCTTTCATTAATTAACTCTAATAATTTTACTTTTAAAGCTTCATTTAAGTTTTTATTATCTTTATTCATAGATACTATCTTTAAAAACTCATCTCTTAACCATAAAATTCTCTCTTCATCAACATCATATAAAAGATTAGAGAAAAAGTCATAATCATTATTATTTAGAGCATCTATAACTTCATTTTCCATTCCATAGTGATAAAAACGTTCTTGATGTTTAGTACGATATTCTCTTCTATGGTCTTTAAAGTTAAAATCTATAATTCTATTAACAGCACTAGGAGTAATATTAGTAAACTTATCAAGAATAATACCTCTAGCATTATCATAACCAAAAATATAATATAGTTTTAAGCTTACTTCTAATAAGTCTTCCTCGCTTGCTTTCCCTTTTTCTTTTAATAAAGCTATTAATTTATTTACTTTACCTTCTTTTACATCTAAGATATTTTGATATGGCAAAACAACTCCATCTTTCAAAGTTATTTCAGGTAGTTCTTCTAAAACATTTATTAATAAGCCAAATTTAGTATAAAGTATTAATTCTTTTTCATTATCTATTTTTAAAACACCTAAGGGATTTAATATTTTCATTTTTACTTTTTGAAAAAAGGATGATGAAATGTCTTTATTAATAGAAGAAACACCAATTATATTTTCTAACTCTTCAGGTATATTTTCTTTGAAAAAAAGATGATATAGCTTTGTTAAATTGATATTTTCTAACATTTTTTTAAACTGTTCATAATCAATAGAATCAATATAATCAAGAAATTGTTCTTTATAATCTAAAATATAATCACTTTCAAAAATATATTTTAGTAATGGAAAATTATCTTCTCCTATAATATTAAGAATATTTCTTTTTTTCTTATTTTTAGGAGAAGTTAATACTTTATGAAATATTTTTTTATTATTAAGTAATTCTCTAACTTCAGGCATATTTTGAACTTGTAAAAATAAAGAAGAAAATATAACTTCATTTAATTCATATAAATAAGGATTTTTAAGTAATTCAGTTTTTTCATCTAAAGTCATTGAATTAAACTTTCTTATAAAAGCTGGTAAAGTCATATTTGATAATTCTGTAATTATTGTTCTATCATCCATAAACAACCTCCTCTACTTAAATTCATTATATAATAAAATTATATTTTTATCTATCTATTGAAATTGATTTTTGACAAAGATTAATATTTATGATACTATGAATATGTAAAAGAAATTTACATACAATAAAAAATGAGGAACATTTATTTTGACACTCGAATGTCACCTCATAAATATTGAAAACGACACTCTTATGCGGAGTGTCTTATATTTTTATAGCCACGATCAATAAAGCAAGACTTATAACAACCAAAGCGACAGATTTTAAAAGCTTTAATATAAAAGTTTTCATCTTCACTTCCACGTCCTCCTTTCCTATAGAATAGGAGGCGACACCCACATAAATGTTCCTATAAATATAGTATCATATTGATTTCTCTATAGCAAGAGAAAATGTAATAAATTAGTTACGAATTTTCGTAAATATTATATGCTAATAGATTTTATACCTTTCATCTCTATTATTTTTTTATTTACCTTTTGATTAGCAGTTAAACAGTCATAAAAAACTGCATCTTTTTCATTTTCAAAATAATCTCTACTCTCTCTTATATCATCTCTAGACATATTATAAACTGCTTTAGATAGAGCTATCAGTGTTTGTTCAGTATTAGCCATTTCTACTAAATTAGGTATTCTTTCTCCAGATAAAATTAAAATTTCATAGTTAGCAGTCAATATTTCTTCCATTAGTAATTCTTTAAATCTTGTATCACTAGCTTCAAGTTTTTGATAATCTTCAAATAATCT
This sequence comes from uncultured Mycoplasmatota bacterium, assembly GCA_946497955.1. GTDB lineage: Bacteria > Bacillota_I > Bacilli_A > RF39 > UBA660 > Onthousia. Next base: position 13,098 of record CAMMMH010000023.1, read on the forward strand.
AGATAATAATTTATCACGCATTTCTTCATCTAAATATTTAGGATTAGAAACTCTAGTACTTCCTTCTTCTAAAACACCTTTATCTAACATATGAGCTCTTCTAACTTGCAAATTAATATTAAATAATTCTTGCTCATCATCTAAAAATAACTCTTCTACATAATCACCTTTACCCATCTCCCAATTTTCTTCAAAATCTTCAATAGGTGTTCTTTGTTCTTTATACTTTTCTCTTTCATGCTTTAAAATTGTTAAAAGTGGTAAATCATCTTTTGTTACATCATTAAAAATTATTCCTCGTCTTTTTGCAGATTCTACTAATAATTCCAAATCTTGTTCTGTTAAATTATAATCTTCAGTAGAAAAACCACAACATACACATCTTAGATTATCATCTACTAGTACAAATTGATGTTCGCAAAACCTTTTATATCCATTATCATCTCTTATATCAAAAGTTATTTTTTCAAATAGTATATCATGTATTCTTCTTTTCTTCTCATCTATTAACTCATTTATATCAGCATAATTCTTTAAGTCAGAAAAGGCATTATAAAGTTTATATATTATGTTTTGAATTTCATAAGGATTTTTCCCTTTTCTATTTTTATCTAACTCTAATAATTCCACTAAATATAGCTTATCATGTAAACTTAGTTCATAACCACGAACTTCTTTATCTAATAATTCTACTTTTTCTTTCTTCAATCTTTCTACATCATTTTTTAATTCAAAATATTCTTTCCTTAATTCTTCAAATGTATCTTTGTAGTAATCAGACTCATTGATTACAAAATTGTCTAAAGTTTTCATATCTAATAAACCTCCCATGTCCTTATTATATAATAATTATTAATCTAATACTAGAAAAATCAATAAAGTTAAGTTAAAATTTGTTAATTTAAATTTTTGACAAAAGTTAATATTTATGATACTATGAATATGTCAAAGAAATTTGCATAAAATAAAAAAGAGAACATTTAACGTCGCATGTGTTAAGTGCTTCTCCTGTAATGGTTTCGCACCTAATTAAACTGCTGTTTAGTTAAGTGCTTTCTTTTTGTTTTGTTTTTATATTAATATAATGATAACTACAAAAAGTAATACAATAAGTAAAATTATTATAAATAATAGTGTTGAAACTAAAAAGTCTTTTTTACTCATAGTATCACCTCCAAATATAAATACTCGGAGATAACACCCAACCATTAAATGTCCTCTATATAAATAGTACCACATTAATTTCTGCATAACAAGAAAAATATGTAATAAATTAGTTACGAATTTTCGTAAATATTAACCTAATGCTAAATTACTTATATAATCGACACCAAAACTACTTAAAATAGGATATCTTGGTATTTTATAAGGATCTATTCCTTTTTTTATTTTAGTAGAACCTCCAATAAAAGCCATTTCAAAACCTGCTTCTTTTACTAAATTAATAGAGTAATCACTATACTCATAGAAAGGAAAACAAAAAGCTTTAGTATTATTTAAAGTTTCTCTACTAAGTTTTAAATCGTTTAAGATTTCACTTTCTGGTAAACAGTTAATCCCTCCTCCTTGCCCAGTAGGACAAACACCTGTTGTATGCATATTATGAGTGTGACTTGCTATCTCTAAGTAAGGAGATGAAAACTTACTAACAGGATACCATGAACTAACTAAAAATAAAGTTGCATTTAAACCATACTTTTCTAAAAATGGAATAAAATTCTCCGCCCTCGCTCCATCATCTATTGTAATTAAAATAGACTTCTTAGGAAGATTAATCTCACCCTTTATAAAGCTTAATACTTCACTAGTATTTAGTGTAAAAACGTTATTATCAGCAATAAATTTAAAATGTGAATCTATCTGTTCTTCACTATGACAAATAATATCGTTACAACTAGTATCACCGTCTAAATAGATAAAATGATAAAGTATGGCAGGGATATATTCTGCTATTTCTTCACTACTATCTACTTCTACAATATTACTAATATCTTCTTTCCTCACATAAACTAATCTTGATAATAAGGATATACCATAGTAATCATTTAAATTAACAATAACTTTAGAAGTTGTAGGAATGTTTATTGTAAAAACTTCATTAAAATTCTCATCATAATAAACAACACCTTCTTTAGTAGTAACTTCTATAGGAAACTCTATATAATTAAGATATCTTTTATTAATAGATTCATCAGTAGGTTCTACATCTTTATAAGACACATAATAATCATTAGCTAATAATTTAAAATATTTATTATCTAAATTAATGTTATCAATAGATTCAAGTTCTAATATATTATCTTTATTTATATTACCAACATCTTTATACTTGCCATTATCATTTATATAAAGTTTAGTATCTTTAGTAGTCTTAACAGCACTTCCATAATTAGATTTTATTTTAATTAAAATATCCCCATCTTTTATTAAAGATTTTCTAGTATTAGAAACATTTAAAGAGGCTTCTTCTCTTTCCTTCATATCGTTATAAATAAAGACACCACAACCTATAGATATTACACTAATAAATATCGTTACTATAATTAAGACTCTTAATGGTTTAATTTTCACTTTTAACACCTCAGTATTATTATTTACTAAAATTATACGTAATATTTAAGAGATAAACAATTAATTTTTTACATATATTTAATTAAAGGTGATTATATGGACTCGTACATTACTTCTTTAATGACTAATTTAGGATATTTTGGGATGTTTCTTGGTATGGTACTTGAGGCAGTTATAATTATTATTCCAAGTGAATTAATATTAGCGACGGCAGGAATACTTGCAGGAAGAGGAATATTTTCTTTTTCTATGGCCTTACTAATAGGAGTTCTTGGTAGTGTATTCTGTGCCATTATTATTTATGCTTTTGGGTATTTTGGAGGAAGGCCTTTTATAAAGACTTATGGAAAGTTTTTCTTTATGAAAGAAGAAGATGTAGAAAAATGTGATAGATGGTTTAACAAATATGGACCATGGGCTGCTTTTATTGGTAGAAACTTCCCAATTATTAGAACCCTTATCTCCTTACCAATGGGAGTTAGTAAAGTCCCCTTTCTTAAATTTGTCATATATACAACATTAGGTAGTATTCCCTGGACCTTTGCCTTTGTCTATGTCGGATATGCTTTAGGTAACAACTGGATTATCTTAGATAATTTTGTTAAGAAGTTAAAAGTGCCTATCTATATATTATTAGGAATATTAATAATTACTTATATTTATAAGAAGATAAAAGAAAGGAAAGGTCTTAGAAAAAACTAGTATCAAATAACCTTTTCATAAAAACATATTTTAATATAGAATTTTCCAAAACTAATACACATATATTTTTATTAGGAAAATAAATGAATCAAACTGATTATGTAAGATTATCTTTAGAATTACACTTATTCTTTGACCGTATTATGAAAGAACATAGTTTCTTTTTAGAGACTGCTTTTATGGAAAAAGATAAAGATTTTAAGATAATAGCTCATGACTTTCAAAAAAACTTTTCTAACATTCTATCAAGAATAGTGGAGTTAGCGAATAATAATATAAGTCAAAATTTTCTAAATGCTGGTGAGATGATTACTAATAATACTTTAGAAGCAGAGATGAAAACAAGTAATTTATCAGGCATAGAAATTGATAGCAACATAACTAGAAAACAAATAGAGTTAAGAAGTGGAAGAATCAATGTAAATGAAAGGTTAATAAATAGTATTAGTAATATAAATAGAAGAACATTACCACTTATTGGAAATCTAATTGATTTTAAAACAAATATATTAAATAATGTTATATCATGTAAAATGTATACAACCAATTATCCATTATTAATTAGTCATATAATTAGTGAAGCAAAAATGTATTATAACTTACTAAATAAAATAGAAAAGAAAGAACCATTTGATAGAAACTATATTTATAAACAGGAAATATTTTGGAATAACATTATGAAAGAACATGCTGAGTTTATAAGAGGATTACTTGATCCAACTGAAAAAGTATTAATTAAACAAGCTAATAAATTTGCAGAAGAATATGAAGCTATTCTAAAACAATTTAATAATTATCAACCTAATCTTAAAAGCATTAGTTTAAATAAAACTATTAGTTTTAGAAACTTTAAAATAGCAGGTGAAGAAGGAATACTAAATTGTAAAATTAGAAGTATAATTGTTCCCCTTCTAGCAGATCATGTTTTAAGAGAAGCTAATCACTTCATTAGAATACTAAAAAGTATTAATGTATAATTTATTAGAGGAAAAAGCAAAAGTAATTTTTTGTTTTTTTATTAAACAATTCTTAATATTTACATATCTTATAATAGGTGTTGAATATGACTATTAACTATAAAGATATAAATTTATCTTATCAAAAGTATGGTGACTCTAAAGAAGTAATTGTAATACTACCTGGATGGGGAGAAACTAGAAATACTTTTTTAGAAATGATAAATATTTTAAAAATAGATTATACTGTTTATATTATAGATTATCCAGGTTTTGGAGAAACTATATTTCCTAATTATAATCTTACAATGGATGATTATACAAAAATGATTATAAAGTTCTTTAATGATTTAAAAATATCTAATCCTAATATAATTGCCCATTCATTTGGAGGTAGAATTGCCATACTCTTATCTTCTAAATATAATGTTTCTATTAATAACTTAATATTAATAGACAGTGCAGGAATTAAACCTAAAATGACTTTAAAGAAAAAGTTTAGACTTAAATTATATAAAACTCTACAGTCTTTAGCAGATTATCTTCCTAAAAAGTTTAAGCATAAATTTAAGACATATTTATTCAATAAATTTTCAAGTAATGATTATCAATCTTTAGATGAAAATATGCGTGAGACTTTTAAAAACATTGTTAATTTAGACCTAACTAATTACTTATCTTCTATTAATACCAATACCCTAATACTATGGGGAGAAAAAGATACTGATACTCCTCTAAAAGATGGTAAATTAATGCATAAAAAAATAACAAATAGTGAGCTTATTATCTTTCCTAATTGTACTCACTATTGTTATTTAGAAAATACTTATGTAATTATTAAAATTATATTATGCTTTCTTGAGGATTAGAAACGGCCTCCACCGCCACCACCTCCGAAGGAACCACCGCCACCAATGGACCCGCCTCCAAAGCCACCTCCACTTGAAGCTTGACTCGCCGCGATTGATGAACGTGATGATGCAACTGCAGTATGGATTCCACTATTTATACTAGAATAAATATTAGATGTTATAATATAATGAGTCATATAAGGGTTATAACCTACATAAGTAGTATCACTTGTATCCATATTAGGCAACTTAAGTTCCATTTCTTTAGAAAGTTTATCTGCACAGTCTAAAACAACTGCATATACTAAATACTTATCCCATAAAGTTACCTCAGGTAACTCTTTTTCATTAAACCTACTAAAGTCTTCTAAGAATTTCTTATGAGCCATCCATTTAGCATAATGTTCTGCTCCTTTTTTTGTATAAAACTTTCTAGTTATAACAAAGATAATTAAGAAAATCATAAGAATAATTATAATGATTCCTAACCAAGATAAATCAAGGCCAAAACTAATAAAGGCTAAAATAATACCTAACAAACTAAAGATAACAGTAGAAGCAACTATTCCAGGAGTCTTTGCAAAGAATAACTCACTTTTACCTAAGTTTTTACTAGTCTTAATAAAATCATTATATAAATCCATTACATTATTAGCATTACTTAAAGTAGAACAATGTTTCTTTATAGTAGAAAGAACTACTTCTTTACTATTACCTACCTCATTAATAATAAGGTTTAAAGCAATTTTCTCTGTTTCACTTAAACTAGCCTCATCATATTCTTGTAATACTAGTTTATAATCATCTTTTAACTTTCTATCAATAACTTCTACTTTTAAGACTTTCTTATATACTAAGTTTAATATGGTAGCAGATAAACTCTTTTCTGTTACGTTTTTATCTATTAAAAATTCTAACACCTCTGGTCCATAACTAGCAGGAAAATCTCTAAAGTATTCCATATTAAAGGCAGTCTTCTTCATTTTTTTCTCTCTTAAATAAACACTAACTGCAAGACTAATTGCAATTAAAGCCCAAACACTACTTGCAATTATTAATATCATATTTTGTCTTTGGATTCTTTCTCTTTCCCTATTCGCTTCATCACTAAGTTCAGTTTGATAATCTATAATGGCATTTTTAGCAGTTAAACCACTAACTTTAGTAGCATTAGGAACTAAAGACTTATCAAATATTAATCTAACACTAACTGGATTATATGCTCCTAAAAAGTTAAATGTGCCCAAAGCTTCCTTATTATTAGTTCTTTCTATATTACCATTTAAAGGTCCATGTAACCATACTCTATAATCGCTATCACTATTAGGTAATACTACTTTTACTTCATAATCTCCTATATTTTCTCTATAACCATCACCTAGTGTATTCCAAGCAAGTTCTGCAATATCGTTATGAACAACTACTACATCTGTTACAGTATATTCAATATAAAAGATTTCATCTAAATCACTAGGATTGAAAAGTTTTAAATTAACTTCATCCATAAAGGTTTTAAATGTATATTTAGAAGATGTCCCATTACTAGCATAACTAACTTCATCAAAATAGTTAATATCTCTATTAAAGTCATCAAATGTTAAATCTCCATCATCACTAATAGAACCTACTTTAATATCTGTAATACCACTACCATCATATAAATCACTATTTCCTTCTATTGCACTTATATCTCCATTATATGGTTCATTACTATAACTAGCATAACTAACATCACGTTCCATACCATTATATTCACCATTCATTTTAATAAGTTCTCTCACCTTAATAGAACCATTGTCAAGTATTTCTATCTCACTTAAAAACTTATCAGTAGGCTCTCCATCAAATAAAGAAAATCCTACTGGTAAAAACATAATAACAAGTACTGCTATAACAATTATAATTGAGATTTTATTTTTACTCATAACCATTCACTCCTTAGAAAAAAAGCTTGCATAAAGCAAGTCTTAAAATGATACTTTAGGTGTTTCTTTATCTTTCTCATCTATTTCAAAGAAAGATTCTTCTTTAAAATGAGAAATACTAGCAACTATATTACTTGGAATAGTTTGTACTTTATTATTATAAGTAAGTACTGTATCATTATAAAATTGTCTCATTGTACTTATCTTATCTTCAGTATCTCTTAAATCATTTTGTAGTGACATAAAGTTCTGATTAGCTTTTAAGTCTGGATATGCTTCTGCAAGAGCGAATAATCTATTTAACATACCAGTTAATTCACCACTAGCTTTTATCTCTTCTTCTTTAGTTGATGCTGTATTAAAACTATTTCTTGCATTAATAACTGCATCTAAAGTAGAACTTTCATGTTTAGCATAGCCTTTAACAGTCTCTACTAAATTAGGAATTAAATCTGCTCTTCTTTTTAATTGAACATCAATTTGACTCCATTGGTCTTTAACTCTATTTCTAAGTTGTACTAATGAGTTATATGTTACTACATACCAAATTATCAAAATAACAATAATTGCAACTATTACAATACCTATAATCATTCCTGTTGACATTTTATCACCTCTGTTTTAATTATATATGAAAAAGGAAAAAAATTATAGTATAAATTTAAAAAAATTGGTAAAGATATGTATAGGAGATGATTTTATGAGTATTAAAGATTATATTTTAAATAATTTTAAAAATGATAATAAGGAAGCGATTAAAGAAGCGATAGTTGAATCAATTAATTCTAAAGATGAAGTTACTCTTCCTGGTATGGGAGTATTTATGGAAATAATTTGGAATAATGCAACAGATGATATGAAAAACGAAATGTTAACAATACTTGAGAATAATTTAAAAAATAATGTTTGACAAAACAATTTATTAAGTATAAAATTATATACTATAAATGGGAGATAGTAGCCCCAGCCTAGCTTCGGCATTCATAACTTTTGTTATGTTCAAGAAAATTGAAGGTTCTTGCCTAATTCAACATTAGGCTGCTACTAAAAAGACTGTAATGAAAATTTAATCATTGCAGTCTTTTTTATTAAACGCCCATAGTAACAGTTTCAGGTAAAGTTGAACCACCATCTATTACGATACTAGTACCTGTTATATAACTAGAAGCATCACTTGCAAGAAAACATGCAAGTTCTCCTAACTCACTAGGGTCTCCTAATCTTTTCATAGGAATACTTTTGGCAATACCAGTTATAACACTTTCTGGGTCACTTGGATTAGTCTCTTTTGCCATAGATTCAACCATAGGTGTTCTAATATATCCTGGCAAAATAGCATTTACTCTAATATTGTGATCTACTTCTTCACGAGCAAGAGCTTTAGTAAAACCAATAAGCGCAGCCTTTGTAGTTGCATATGCAACCTCTCCAGAGTCTGCAACCATTTCTCCAGTTACACTAGATAAATTAATAATACTAGCTTTTCCACTTGCTCTTAACATAGGAAGTAATACTTTAGTAACATTCCATGTTCCTTTGATATTAATATCAAAATGCAAGTCACGCACTTCATCAGTCATATTTTCAAATGTTTCTAATTTACAAATACCAGCATTATTTACTAAGATATCAACATGATCATAGTATTTTTTTATTATATCAACAACTTGGACTAATAAGTTCTTATTACTAATATCAACATTAATACCTAAGACTTTATAGCCTTTTGAACCTAATTCGTTAACAGTATTAGTTAATTCGCTTGATTTATCTAAAATCACAACAGATGCACCTGCTTTAAGTAATGATTCTACTATTCCTTTACCATTACCCATCGCACCACCAGTTACTACAGCAATTTTTCCTTGTAAATTCATATTATCCCTCTTTTCTATTATTCTTAATTATACTACTATTTTTCATTTTATCATACTGTTTATACATATATTGGACACTATTTTCTAAAAAGAAATAATGATATACATAAAAGCCGTCAAAAACAAGTAGAATAAAGAAAATTATAAACATAGCAAATATATATTTTGTTAAAAATAAGAAGAGGATGGTAAAGAAAACATATGATAATGTTATTACCAAATGTATAACTCTTTCTTTTTGAAATAATTTCATTTTAAATAGAAAATCTTCTATCTCTTCCTCACTAAATTTATAATTATCATTAAGTTTTTTATCAATCTCACCAATATATTCTTTCATATACTCTTTCATTTTTCCATCCTTTCAATTATATCTTTAGAAGCAATTAATCCTGTCGCTGCCGCTGCAACAATATTACCAGCTTTACCCGCTCCATCACCTACAAAGTAAATATTTTCATTACTTATTTTCATATTATTATCAGTAGTAATCTCATTACTAAAGAATTTAATCTCTGGTCCATATAAAAGTGTCTCTCCATTATTAACACCAGGTATTATTTTATCTAATGTTTCAAGTCCTTCTAAGATATTAGTAATAATTCTATGAGGTAAAGCCAAAGCTAAATCTCCTGCCGTATAGTCTTTAAGGGTTGGTTCTACATAATTTTTTCTAATCCTCTCTTTAGTACTACGCCTTCCTCTTCTTAAGTCTTTAAGAGTCTGTAAAATAGGTTTACCACCACCAAGAGTATTAGCAAGCTTTGCAATAGATTCACCATATTCTCTAGTATTAGTAACTGGTTCTGTCAAGTTAACCTTAGAGATAAAAGCAAAGTTAGAGTTAGCAGACTTTACATCTTTTAAGGCATGTCCATTTACACATATATAACCATAATAATTCTCTTTCGCTACAAAGCCTCCGGGATTTGTACAGAATGTTCTAATCTCATCATCATAAGTCTTAGTCTTGATAAAGATTGTAGGGTCATAAATAACATCTGTAATTTCTTTTAGTATCTCTTTTCTAACTTCTACTCTAACCCCTATCTCTATACTTTGCGATGTATATGGAATATTGTATTTATCGGCTAACTCCTGCACCCATTTAGCACCCGTTCTACCAGGAGCGACAATAACATTTTTCGTTTTATATTCTCCATCTTTAGATGATACGATATAATAATCTTTTTCTTTTTTTATATCACTGCATTTAAAATTATCAAGTAAAGTAACACCTAAATCTTTCAAAGCCTTCTCCATATCTTCTATATATTTAGGTAGATAATCACTTCCTAAATGTTTTTGTTTAATAATCAAAAGATTCGCTCCGGCCTTGGCAATTTTCTCATCTAGTTTTAAAGCTTCATCCATATTACTAGGATAAGTATCACTATCCATATGAAACTCATTAAAGATAGTCTCCACTTCATCAATTAATTTATAAGCATCACTTTTCTCCATATACTTAAATAAATCTGTTTTACCTAACTTAGGAATAAAGTTAAGTTTCCCATCAGAGAAAGTCCCCGCTCCTCCATATCCTGATAAAATATTACAAGGATTACAGTTAACACAAGCTGTTCCTTTAGAGTTCATAGGACAAACACGTTTTTCACTAAACTTGCCTTCATCTACAAGTAGTACTTTTAACTTACTATTACGAGCAAGGTTAAGGGATGCGAAAAGTCCTGCTGGACCTGCTCCTACTACTATTACATCATACATTCTATCACTACCTTTACAACTTTATTGTACAATAATTTTCTAAAAAAAGGAATATATGATAAAATAATAAACAATTAAGAAGGGATAATCTGAAAAATAAAACTAAATTTATTTTAGGAAAAAACCTAAAAAAGGGCAGA